>JAQURL010000012.1 GCA_028715625.1 Candidatus Margulisiibacteriota bacterium
TTTGACCTGCCTCCCTGCAAAATCTTTGCAGATAAGGCAGCAGTTCATTTAAATCCAGATTTTTCCAGGATAAAAGTTTTCTCAACATGAAAAAATTTCTTTTTAAATGTTCCTCACTGGAAAGCAATGCCGGGAAAAAAAGTTTAAAAATCTGCAGAATAATTTTTAAGTTATTTGTTTTATATACAACATTTAACAGGGGAAAAACAATCTCTATAGCTTTAGCCATGGAAAATGCTGAATTGTTTTCTTTTATCAGCTCCGTTAGTTCGTCAATAAAATCTATTGTTTCCCTGACCCCGTATTTTTTTGAGCATTCATTATAAAAATGCTTCAAATGTGTATCGGCCGGATCTAAGCGCAGCAATTCGCAGTACCTGCCGGTATATTTACCAAAGGTCCTGATCATATTCGTGGTGGAAAACAAGGGATGATCCACCCTTTGTATCTCGTTCCCGCTTAAATCGGTGACGATCAATTCTGCTGCCGATGATAATTCTTTCCTGCACTGAAAAAAATATAGCTGATCATTTTCGATCCTTGTCCCGGAAAGGAAGTTACGTTTGTTCAGTTGAACAATCAATTGCAGTTGCTGTTTTTCGGGAATATAGCAGCTGCAGTTATGATTGAGTGTTATATAAAGGTTGCCGGCTGAGTCTTGATTCAGATCAGGCGCCCCGTTTTTATTCGCAGGCAGTTCCATATAACTGTCAGGAGCGATTTTGAACCGGCATATAGGTATTTTATTTTTTTCCAAAGCTTTTTTTATTTTTGTGGAATCCGGGTTTCTTTTCGCGGCCAGAATAGGCTCGAAAGCGGCATAATCATAGCTGAGCAGGCAATATTTGTTGTTCTGTTTATTCTTGGCCAGTACATATATTTTATTATCAACAGCTCTGTAAAGCATATCTTTGAAAGTATGATTTTTAGGTAATGGCACAGTGCCTTTGTATTTGAAATTTTTATCCAGAATATCTATTTCTGCAAAATGATTTCTTCGGGCAATTATATTCTCTTCCGGGTCCAGGCAAAAATCAGTTCCGTTATACCAGCACCATTCAGGATTATTTCGTGTCTTATCAAAGTAAATACGGTAATCATAATGGAATTCTTTTTCGTTATAGTTTTTATCCAGCACCTGAAAGCCCCGCGGATAATGCAAAATTACCAGGCTTCCGTCTTTCCTTTGCAGGATTTCATCACTTCCATTGACCGCGTAATCTGCTATGACTGTGGAAATATCATACATATTGACCAGTGGCATTATAAATAATGTTCCCGGATTTATTTCGAATTTCCTTATGAACTGCTCAATATAGAAAGGCCCTGATAGTTGCTCTAAAGCCACTAATTTGGTTTGGAATTTAATAGTCATATCTAAATTATCGGATTTTTATCGCGGAATTTTCAAAAACTTGGTAGAAATATATTTTCGGACAGCTGAAATACTGAATAAGTTTACCGCTTACCCTACAAACTCATCAACATATACACTCATGCACCTTCATACCACATAATAATTAATGATTTTCATGTTCAGGTTTTTTTTGTTTTTGGCCATACTGTTTTTAAAGCGGATCTCCGTGAGCATCTCCGGGGTTTTCAAAAAACGCATTATTTCTTTTTTTACTTCCGGCGGAAGGGTATAGTATATCTGTATCAGTCGCTGAATTTCTCCTACAATTGCTCTGTGCTTGTCATCCATTGCCATATTTTTACTCCGCAAATCCCAACAGGCTTAACAGTTGATCATAAGACTCAGCCATGTCCTGCGGCATTTTTCCATCCCATTGATTGAGTTTTGATGTGACGCTTTTGAATTCGTTTATAAATTCCTGAGCCTCGTTAGAAATTTCTGAAGAATCTTCAACTGAAGCTGATTTGTCATTTTCTTCAATTTTTTTCCTGAAACGATCATATTGTTTTTTTATTTGTTCTGCCAGCTCGGGCAATTGAGGTGTAAATACAGTAATTGCTTCCTGAATAAACGCCAGTACAGATTGCAATTGCTGTGTGGAAAGCTGGTTCATTTTTATAAGGGACTCCAGCATACCTTCCAGCAGGTCGACCCTGTTCCCCAGTTGGGCCAGCGCTTCTTTGGGTTTGCCGTTATTTATCAGGTTGATTATTTGACCCGAAAGCACCTGATCGCCCACCTTTGCCTGAACGATATTAATCTGTGCCTGAAAATTCAGGTTATTTTGAGTTTCAATATTTTTAGACTGGGCAGCATTTTGCAGTGGTGAGTTATTCTTAATATCAGTTTTATTTGTTAGTTGAGTTTTATCCATGATGAAATCAAAATGAAGCTCCTCAGCTGTAGTTTTTATAGTATTGAGGTCATTGGTATTAGTAGAGTTGAGCAGGTTTTTGCAGAAATCTTTTATAGTTAACTGCTGGGCTTTTAAAAGTCCCAGGTTTTGCTTGATATCCTGTGGCGGTATACTGTCTCTGCCGGTTGACTTCAGATAATTATTAATTTTGTCTTCAAATTGTTTATCTGTGCTTTTTGCAGTTTGCGCCTGATTCAGTTGTTTGTTTTCTACATTTAAAAGTTCATTCATAATTCCCCCGCCTAACGCATCCTGGCCCCTCTCTTGATAAGAGAGGAGAATGTTCGTTGTGGATTTACCTCTCACCCTTCTCTTTGTAAGAGAAGGGCAGGGATGAGTTCTTGTTTATATATATGCCCGGAACTCAATTTTTTAAACCTGTTACATCCGCAGCATATCGCTTGCAACTATTCTGATATTCCAACGATAACTTAGATGAAAATAATAAAGCTTAAAGTTGGAGGTTATACATGTTAAACAAAATTATTGCCAATGCACAGGGGGTAGACTTGGTTGCAATAAACCTGCTCATGCAAGTCCCGGGTATGGATGCGCTTAAAAAAATTAAAGCTGCTCAGGAAGCAGGTAAAATCGGTCCCGTCTTCATGAATGATTTACTCTATGTGGGACTAACCGCTATAGAAAGGGATCAATATTTTAGCGCTTTGTTAAGTACCTGGATTTATCTGGATGGGGGATCGCAGATCACCGTATACGATGTCATGCATCCCGGAGCTCTGGAGAAAGCGAATAGCGCCGGAGATTTTATTAATCCGCTCCGGCAAAAGCTTGAAAGCCTGGTCAGGGCAACTGGTGTAACTGTTGCGTACGAAACATACCCGTGGAGAACAAGGGAATATGAGATGTATGTTATCGGATTGATTTGTGATTGCAACCGTGGAGAATTCAACGACAATGAGGTAATACGTTTGGACCTGAGGAATTTTTCTGCTCAGGAATCAGCCAGAATTCAATATCTGTTAGCTCTTGCCGTGAGAGAGAAGATTGCGAAACTGGGTGTATTTGATATGCCCACCGGCTATTAAAAATCAAAATCACCAAGGTTCATTGTAAATACCGGGAGAAATTTTTAAAACTGCTTGTTTTTGATCCAGTATTTTTTTACAGAATACCTGAAAATCCGGGATTTTATTTTGCAGATATGCCTTAATATTCTGATATCGCGGATGCAGATTGTTGTTGTCAAATATTCCAAACATCTGGCTTTGATTGGAAAATTCCAACAGATTTCGCAGGTCAGCTTCGCTGTATTTTTTTAAGTAATCCTTGAGACGGCTTTTACCTCTGGGCTGTCTGGCCCAAATGAACAGGATATCCAGAAAATTGACGGATTTTTCTTTGAAATTTTCAGTGCTGGAAAATGAATCGAATAATTTTTTATAGTCGTCATCCCTGTATTTTTTCAGTTTTCTATATTTTCCTAATCCTACTACAAATCCGGCAACAGTATCACCCCAGAATTTGGATTGAACTACTTTGGGCAGAACAGGGTCCAGCACATAAGAACCGAGAGTAGCAAAGGGAGCGCTGATTATTGTCCGCAGACAATTCATTCTTGCGGTGGGAAAGCCCATGTTGCGTATCATATTATGCGAAAAAATATAAGCTCCGTTAACTGTGGACAGGCTGATAAACCTCAGCAATTTGTTGGTAAATATACTAATGTCCATTGAGTCCAAAAGTCCGCTTACCTGCATATCAACCAGTTTCAGCAGCGGGATGGAAAATCCTGTGCAGAATAAGGAATTACAGGCATTATTAATGTCGAAGTTATTAAATCCCCAGTCTCGAATTTTTGTCCCGGCTCTGGAAAACATATCTGATATATAATTTCTTAAAAAAGTTATGGAAAACCATAACGTAGTAAAAGGCAGGCCGATAGCAAGGACCGGATGATGCAATGCCACTAAAAATCCCATGGCCACCAGTCCGCTGTTTTTTATCAGTGGTCTGGGATATTTGAGCAGGTAGGAATAGGGGAATCTGGGTTTTTCACCGAGAGTATTAAACTTAAACTGACCTTCTTTTCCCAGGCTGTGAATAGATTCCGAATGCAAGCCGGCCGGAGTTATATGAAAGGGAATTTTGTCGCAAAATAAATAGTTACAGGGAATGTCATCTTTTTTGATGTTAAAAGTATTTTTTATGGGTAAGGATATTTTACCCTTTATGTTTCTGCGATGAATCTTAGCGGAGATTTTGGAGTTGGTCGGGTCATAAAAACCCATACCGGGTATTTCCGGGTAATAACCTGTAGAATCACTGCTCACTGTAAATTTTATGGTTAATTCCGACTTCAGGAATTCTAATAAGAACCGGTCACTTGTGTCAGAAGGTATATGATATTCATTCAATAAGGAATAGATTCTGTTGAAGTCTTTGCTGTTTAGTATTTCTATCATTTCATGAAGTTTTTTTATTTCGTTTGATTTTCTGCCGAAACAGTCCAGAGTATTATAAAGTTCCACAGCTTTTATTGCCGGAAAGTTTTCCACGATGTGCTGCAGTGTTTGCTGAAGTCCTATTTCCAGAGGCCTGCTTATTACAATTACTCCGCCCAGGTCATTGATGTCATTAAGTGCTGCTGACAGAGGGTATTCATCCGGGAATAAAGCGTCGTAATCCACAATCGCGTGTGAAAAGTATTGATCTCTTAATTGTCTGGGATTAAGATTGCCATATTTTTCTTCCATTTCTGCCAATTGATTTTTTAGGCGTTTATATTGTGAATGTTGAAGTTCGCCTTTCCTCCAGGCATCCTCGGCCTCTTTAAATTCGTGCCTTAGTTTCAGTATCCTGGATTCCAGAATAGGTTTATAGATATTATACAAGATTATTCCCAGATGTATTCTGTCCAGATAACCTTCCTTGGAAACATCCTGGGCATTGGCGAATGTTATGGGTGTCAGGCAAGTCTGTGCGTCTTTCAGAGTAGCGTCCACCAGGCTGAAATGCAGCGCTTTATTAAAAATATCAATGTGATTATGAATACTGGCTATATGTAATTTAAAGTGTTCCTGAATTACCGAATAAAGTTTGTCCAGTTTTTCATGTTCAAAAAATTCATAATAATCGTCCAGAGACTTGCATACCGGGAAATATACTGTAAAGGTGGTTTTATCTCCTGCTTTACCGATTTTAAATTCCACTGAAAAAGTTACATCCATTTCCAGGATTTCAGCTGCAATCAGTCCATAATAAATTTGCTCTACCGGATGCAGGGAGTTTCTATAGGATAAATTCACTTTGGATAAGCCTTTCATATAAGCATCCAAAATCAGTTGGATTGTTTCCTTTCTGCCTCCGGCTGAAATGTCATGAACCCGGTCATCCCAGGCAGCACCGATATTGCGCAGCGCAATTCCTTCCGGCAGTTCTATCATATTATTCAGGCGTAACAGCTTTTTTATGACCCTGGGGTCGCCTTCTGAGGCTTGAATAAATTGTTCCAGGTACTTCATCCTTTCAGCAGAATCAGGGTCGTGTTTAAGTGCTTCTTTTATAAGAGCGACCAAAATACGCGAAGTATTTAAAGGCATTGTATATCGGTGATTATCACGGATAAATTTCATCAGCGAGCGCAAATGATTTAACATTTCCAGCGGTCTTGTGGTATGAAGCAGCTTTCTGTAGTAGTAAACAGTGTATAAGCTTAACGGAAGTACATCCATAATAAATCCGTTGGGGTCTGAATCCAGAATATTGTGGTTCAGAAAATCCGGCTTGGCTTCCATAAGTTTAAGCGCCGCACTTTTTGTGCCGGAACTGAAACAAAATTTGGCCCCTAGCCTGGCTAACCGTGTCAGATAGCTATCTTGAGGCGCTATATCCGCTTGAATGGCAATTAATTTACATTTCATATTTATTTTTGCTTTTGCTTCCTTAAAGAATCTATTTTTCTAACGACAATTTAATAAAGGATGTCCGAAAATACATGTTTTGTCATTGCGAGGAGCGTTCGCGACGTGGCAATCCACGTGTCTGGAAATGTAGATTGCCGCGCTTCGCACGCAATGACTTGAAAGTCTCCATTTTCGGATAACCTGCTGTGCCATTGTCGTACCAATATAGGTAGAGGCTATGCGTAACCTTCCTATGCAATTATCGAAAAAGAATCAATAAAATTTCAGCTAATAGTTTGTTGAAAATTAAGGTTGTCCACATGGAATATGCTCTTATCTTAATTGAAAAATTTAACGATTCATTCAGATTTTCAATAAAATTTAATAATTTTTTTATTAATTTGTTCGATATATTAATAAAGGCATAAATTTTAGAAGGGAGCAAAAAAATGGCTATAATCGTAACAAGAACACAGGACGGGGCGTTAGTAATGACCAACAGGACAGAAGGAGTATCAGCGGTGAATACCGCATCCAATGTAGATGGTTATCCGGCCATACCCGCCAGATTGATAACTCCTTTGTTTAAAGAAGCCAGAAATAAGCTGCCCGATTTTCAGGGGAAAATGTTTAACGGTCCTTATTGGGGTTCGTCAGGGCATCTGGAAGCCACAACCGGTAATGTTGCGTTTGATAGCGATCCCAACGGTTTATTTCATAATCCGACAAATAGTCATTATTGTATTGCGGTTGGCAATCAGAGCGCTATTCACACCGGGTTTGTTTACTTCCTGGACTTACAGAAAGGTAATATTTATTATCGTGAGAGAGGTGGCGACCATATCCAGACTTATCAATATCAACCCGGAAGCAAAGAATACATAGCGTTTTTTGACGGTATGATCGGTGCGTTGAAAACCGTAGCCGGCAATGCAAATCCTGAGATTAATAATCTGGTTTCCTTCATGAAGAAAAATTTTAAATATGTATTTCCGGTAATTCCACGCGCAGAATTAATGAAAAATATGACCATGCATTCTTTCTGGCCACATAATTTTATAATTTCGGAGAGGGCACCACATACTACATCATTTACAACAGGAAAAAAAATGGAGTCAGACCCGAATCATCCTATTTATAATCCTACCACAAATACAGCAGACCCTGCGAAAACACATTATTGCTGTGTGGTCGGAGAAACAAATTCCGATCAATTCCGTAATCTATTTTTTGATTTAAAGACCGGGACTATTTATGTCAGGACCGGCAAATTGTCCGTTAATCCCAAAGATCCGCATACCACTATCAGAATTGATAAGAATGACCCCGCATATAATGATTACAAACGCGAAATCTTAGTTAAACTGTCCAACCTGCGCCGGGTTTATCCGGTCGCGCAAGAACTTATCAATTTTATCAGAGGGGTAAATATGCAGGATGTATATACCCTATTACTCTTTACTCCTTACTCCTTAAGATAAGGTCGAAACAAACTATAAGGTCGGTTTTTTTAATAAATATTTATAGGGTAGCAAAGAATGGCAAATGACCTATTAATTTCGGGCAAAAATACAGGCAATGTAACAGCGTATAACAAAAACAACGGTATACCGAGTAAATTTAACGTTTGTGAGAAGAGGCTTACATTAACTACCTCTTTTAGTGTAAGTTCCGATGCAGGCGAACATGGCTCGGTAAGAGCAAAATTTTTTAATCTAAGCACTCAATTCGAATTCAAAGACAAAAGCGATAATTTAGTGGCTACTGGCAAGAAAGCCTTGGTTTCATGGGGCACCAGGATAGATGTTTATGACTCACAGAATAATAAAATCGGCACAATCAGGGAAGAAGTGTTGAAGTCATTATTTAAAAGATATACTTCTTATAAAATTCTTGACTCAAATGGCAATGAAATCGCCAAATCAAAAAAATTAGATTTCGGGGCGACCGGCATTACTTTATATAATCCGTCAGGCAAAGAAATAGCGACGATCGACAGACCCTGGATAAATATTTTCAGGGACAACTGGAATATAGATATTAAAGACCGTTCGGCAGTTGATATGCGCATATTAGTTTTGATCGGAGCTTATAAAACCTATTCTGATAATGCAAAAAGCAGTTCTGATTCTTCGAACAGCAGCAGGCCAAAATCTAATTCAAAGAAATAATTATTTTTTTCAGATACAGATTCCGGCACATCATCATCTAATGGTTTTTTTTACTGTTTTATGCGATAATTCTTCATCATTATGCTCAAACTCAACGAGAATATCGCAAAAATTCATCCCTACATTCCGGGCAAACCCATAGAAGAAGTTCAGCGTGAACTGGGCCTGAAAAAAGTTGTCAAACTGGCCAGTAATGAAAACAGCTGGGGACTGCCGGAAAATGTAATCAAAATACTTCAGCAAAAGATCAAAGATTTGTATCTTTATCCGGACGGGTCTGTGTTCAGGCTGAGGCAGGTTTTGGCCGACAAATTCAGTTTAAAACCTGAGCAGTTTATTTTTGGTAATGGTTCGGATGAGCTTTTGCAGCTAATTGCCCTGACTTATCTGAACGTTGATAAAGAAGTAATTATTTCCGAAGGAACTTTTTCCGAATACAAATTTTCCACGCTTTTAGTAAATGCGCCTTATAAGGTTGTTCCCCTGAAAAATTATACTTATGATCTGGATGGTTTCCTGCAAAAAATAACCGCAAAAACCAGTGTTATTTTTATTTGTAATCCCAATAATCCTACAGGTACTTATTTTACAGCCGGTGAGTTTGATAAATTTATCAGGAAAGTTCCGGAAGACGTCCTGGTTGTTTTGGATGAAGCCTATTACGAATATGCCAGCGGTACTGACTATCCGGAAAGTTGCGCCTATTTAAAAAATTATAAAAACCTCATTATTCTGCGCACTTTTTCCAAAATCTGGTCATGCGCTGGGTTAAGATTGGGTTTTGGAATTGCCGATGAGGTCATTATTAATTCTCTGAACAAGGCCAGACAACCTTTTAATGTTAATGCCCTGGTGCAGGATGCCGCCCTGACTATGCTTCAGGAAAAAGAATGGGAAGATGATATCAGAAAGAAAATTGAAGAACAAAAAAAATATTTATATACGGAATTAAAAAAATCAGGTTTGGAATTTCTTCCCAGCAGATCAAATTTTATTTTTATAATATTTAAGCAGGAAGGCCAGCAAATATTTGAGGAATTGCTAAAAAAAGGTGTTATAGTCAGACCCATGAAAGGATTCGGTTTTCCCAACGCAATCAGGGTGACCGTAGGTTTGCCCGAGGAAAATCAAATTTTTATTAAGAGTTTGAATGAAGTACTGAAGTGTTTGAGTATCTGAAGAGTTGCAATCTTTTCATTTGATAAAAAACGCTGTGTAACTTTTTAAACTGATCTGTTTTCTCCACAATTTAACAGGAGAAAGGCTCAAAAGGCGCAGTTGTGGATGCCCGTAATAAAAAAGGAGAATTGTTATGAAAAAAACCGCGTTAAATTCAGCTCACAAAAAATTGAAAGCCAAAATGATAGTGTTCCACGATTGGGAAATGCCGATATCTTATTCGGGTATTATCGAAGAACACAAAGCTGTTCGTCAAAAAGCCGGAATATTTGATGTGTCCCATATGGGGGTTATCGATATCACCGGTATTGCTGCGCTTAATTATCTGCAATATTTGACTGTCAATGATGTCGGCAAATTAAAACCCAATGATTCTCAATATACCATGATGCTGAATAATGACGGACAGGTGCTTGACGATATGATCCTCACCCGTTTCGAAAATTATTACAGGTTGGTAGTCAATTGCAGCAATTTCCAAAAAATTATTGAATGGATGAAAAAAAATCAGTCTGCCAAAGCATTTCAAGCAGAGTTAAAACATCGTGATGATTTGAGCATTATAGCTTTGCAGGGCCCTGAATCGAAGAGTATTTTAATGTCGATTTGTGAATTCGACAGTCAGATAAAAAGTTTTACAGTAACCACAGGGAGAATTAATGCTGTTCCGGTAATTGTGAGCCACACCGGATATACCGGCGAAGACGGCTATGAAATATTTGTTGATAACGGGCAGGCGGAAATGGTCTGGAATCTGCTTCTGGGCAAAGGCGCGGCTCCGATTGGTTTGGGAGCAAGAGATACCCTGCGTATTGAGGCGGGATTACCGTTATACGGTCAGGAAATATATAACCAGATTACACCTTTTGATATAGGTTACGGCTGGATTGTGAAGCTTTCCAAACCGGAATTTGTAGGTAAAAAATATTTGGAAAGCGTCCCCAGGCGAAGACGTTTATATGGTGTGTCACTTAAGGACAGGGTTGTTCCCCGCCAAGGATGCGAGGTTAAAGATCTCGGTATGGTAACCAGTGGAACTTTTTCTCCTACTCTGAATAAATCAATCGCTTTATTTTTAGCAAACAGGGATTTAACTGATAAAGATACAGCCTGGTTGAAGATCAGGGAAAAAGAATATCAGGGGCAAGTTATGAATTTACCTTTTATTAAAAAAAAGGGTATTAACAATTAAAAAATTATTTGCTATATTGTTGATGATTTAAAATAAATACTAATGTCAAAACGGTTTACGATTTAGAAAGAATTTACTCGACGCAAAATGGAATTGCGACGAGGCGCCAAGAAGCGAGCCCCGGAGGTGTGCTAATGGCACATAGAGGAGCGAGCGACAAAGGCAACAAAGTCGCAAACCATTTTGCTAAGAGTATATTAAGAAAGGGGTCCGTTTAGATATGAGCTTGATACTCGAAAATCTCTATTATTCCGATGAACATGAATGGGTAAAAGTAGATGGAAAAAACGCAGTTGTAGGAATTACAGATTACGCGGAAGATGCTTTGGGTGATGTGGTCTTTGTGGAACTGCCACAGGTAGGTGAAGATTTCGCTCAGATGGACCAGGTGGGGGTTATTGAATCCGTTAAGACAGTCAGCAATATCTATATTCCGGTCAGCGGCCGAATTACAGAAATAAACGAAGCTGTTGTTGAAAATCCTGCATTGGTCAATTCTTCTCCCTATGATGAAGGCTGGTTATTTAAAATTGAAATGTACGAACCTGCCGAACTTGAAGATCTGAAATCTTCAGAAGAATATGAGGAAATGATTAGCGAAGAAGAGTAAATGACATTCCCTCGATTACCCAACACTGATGACCAGAAAATTTTTGAGGCCATCGGTGTAAAATCAATTGAGGAACTTTTAAAAGATTTACCCAACGAACATCGTCTCAAACAATTAAGTATACCAGAAGGCCTTTCTGAGCAGCAGGTATTTAAATTGTTCAAAGATTTAGGTCGTAAAAATAATATTTTTTCACCTGATCAAAATTTTTTAGGTGCCGGAGTTTATTACAGGTATATACCGGCAGCGGTTGATTATTTAGCCTCTCGCAGTGAATATTATACTGCCTATACGCCTTATCAGCCCGAAATCAGTCAGGGTACATTAACCGCTATTTTCGAATTTCAAACATATATGTCCGAACTGACAGGTATGGAGATCAGTAATGCCAGTCTTTATGATGGTGCCACAGCTATGGCCGAGTCTTTGCAGATGGCCGCACGCATAAGTGCCAGAGAGAAGCATAAATTTGCAGTGATCGGAGCAATATCACCATTTTATAAGGAAGTTCTAAATACATACAATGCAGGTTATGGATTTGACATAGAATATTTTGAAGATATAAAAACCGTACAAATTAACAAAGAACTTACTGCTGTGGTATGCATGTATCCTGATTTTTTCGGCAGGCTCACCGATTATACCCAGATAATAGAAAAAGCCAGACAGGATGCAGTAGGAATAATTTTCGGTGTCCTGAACCCGTTAGCTCTGGCTTTATTTAAAACTCCCGGAGAATTTGGTGCGGACATTGTTTTCGGAGAAGCTGTCTCGCTTGGAAATTATCCATCTTATGGCGGACCGTCGTTGGGTTTTATTACTACTAAAAAGGAATTTGTTCGTCATTTGCCCGGTCGTATAGTAGGCGAAACGCAGGATAAAAATGGCCAAATAGGTTATGTACTTACATTTCAGACCAGAGAACAGCATATTCGCAGAGAAAAAGCCACTTCCAATATTTGTAGTAATCAGGGACTGATGGCCTTGCGTTCTACAGTATATATGTCACTCCTTGGTCGCGAAGGTGCTCAGCAATTGGCCTCGGACATAATGAACAAAACCCGGTATTTAAAAAATAAGATCGGTGAAATATTGGATGTTAAATGTTGCCCGGAACTCAGTTTCCAGGAGATTGTTATAAAGTCTGCTAAAATAGATTTTTTTGAGCTTAACAAAAAACTGAAAAAGAGCGGAATTCAGGGTGGCTTTGTACTGGAAAAATTAAACGCTTACTGGGATGAACTCTATCTTGTGACTGTAAATGAAATGATGAGCGAAAAACAACTGGATATATTTGTCGGCTTTATTAAGGAATCCATAAAAAATGTCAGATAATTTCAAGCCGGTTTTTTATAAAACACCGATTGGTGGATCTTTGGTGAATGATCCCAATGTCCCTCAGCCCCTGCTAAGGAAAAAGCCGTTGCGATTTCCAGACTTAAGCGAAGTGGAAGTAGTAAGACATTACACCTATTTGTCCACCTTGAATTTTGGCGTGGACTCCGGTTTTTATCCTTTGGGGTCATGCACCATGAAATATAATCCCAAAATTTTGGAAAAAATCGCCTCCCTGGAAGAATTTTCTCAGCTTCATCCTTTGCAGGATAATGAAGATGTGCAGGGAATGTTAGAAGCTCTGTATAAGATAAACGAACTTTTATGCGCTATTTTCGGATACGCGCAATTTACTTTACAGCCGGCTGCCGGAGCGCATGGTGAGCATACAGGGCTGTTGATTATCAAGGCTTATTTTTTAGATAAAGGCCAAGCTGACCGCAATACCGTAATTATTCCGGACACAGCTCATGGTACAAACCCCGCCAGCGCTGCCATCGCCGGATTTGATGTGGTTAAGATTTCCACAGACGAGCAAGGTAACATTAATCTTGAAGAACTCAGTCAGGCTGTAACCAAATATAAGGTAGCGGCTTTGATGCTGACTAATCCTTCTACTCTGGGCCTTTTTGAGACACAGATTGTAGAGATAGCTGACATTGTACACAAGGCTGGAGGTCTTTTGTATTATGACGGGGCCAATGCTAATGCTTTGCTTGGTCTTATCAGACCGGCGGACATGGGTTTTGACGTCTGTCATTTGAATTTGCATAAAACTTTTGCCACACCCCATGGCGGAGGAGGGCCCGGATCAGGACCAGTGGGAGTGAAAGATTTTCTTGTGCAATTTCTGCCTAGGCCGATAGTCAAAAAATCCGATAATTCTTTTAGCCTTGATTTTTCTTCACAGAAAAGCATAGGGAAAGTACATGGTTTTTATGGCAATATTGCCATTGTTTTAAGGGCTCTGGTGTATATTTTACTGGAAGGCAGCACGGGTTTGCGCAAGGTCAGCGAGCAGGCCATAATTAATGCCAATTATTTGCGCGTCGGGCTGAAAGATTTGTTAAAATTACCCTATGCCCGTTTTTGCATGCATGAATTTGTGTTATCTGCCGCGAAACTAAAAAAGGAAAAAGGAGTTTCCGCGCTGGATATTGCCAAACGGCTTATCGATTTTGGTATTCATCCGCCTACAATTTATTTCCCGTTGATTGTTCATGAATGTTTGATGATAGAACCGACTGAGACTGAAAGTAAAGAGTCAATGGACAGGTTTATGCAGGTGATGGAGCAAATTATCAAAGAAGCGGAAACAACTCCTGAACTGTTAAAAAGTGCCCCGCAAAACCGAATAGTCGGAAGACTGGATGAGACCAAAGCAGTTAAACAACCTAAATTAACTGCATTTGATATCGGTTCGTAATATATTGCTGTTTTATTATTCAAACAAAGTGAAAATATGCCTCGTGTCGTCATGCTGAGCTTGCTTGCCGCGCCGACTTGTCTCGGCGAAGCTTCAGCGAAGACGGAAGCTTTAGCGTAGGTGGGACGGAGCATGATTAAGTGTACTTCTAACACCCTTCATCAGGCTCAGGGTGACAAAAATTAATTAATATGAATAAACCGACTCCCAAACCTGCAAACCCATCCACCCTTCAATATAATAAACGATGACCCAGGTTCAGCT
The DNA here is from genome assembly GCA_028715625.1 of Candidatus Margulisiibacteriota bacterium. Classification (NCBI taxonomy): domain Bacteria; kingdom Bacillati; phylum Candidatus Margulisiibacteriota; species Candidatus Margulisiibacteriota bacterium. The sequence goes on from JAQURL010000012.1 coordinate 14,374, forward strand.
TCGGATAACATGTCCAGGTTTTGTGAATGTGGGAAAAAATTGTAACTTCTTCGATATATTAATACGAGGGTATTCTATTTTAGAATTAAGCTGTTTTATGCATAAAATCCTCCAGGTATAAATAGAAGCAAAACAGGGAGTTAGTTGCCATGAAATGTAAAATCGTATCAAATTATACGGGAAAAACAGTTAAAGATATTAATGAATTATTAACTTACCTGGAAGTCAAATTGTTGATTATCCCGTCTATAATAAATGATATTTTAAATAAATTTTTCAATTATAAAAAAGTTGCAACAGAAGCAGATTATTTTAATAAAGTAATAGCTTTTATTAAAATTATAAGTTATCAAATTATTATTGATGATACGAAATCCAATGCTATTAAATCAATAACCAACTGTTTAACAAATCTTAACGAGCAGAATTTTGAAACGGTTAAAGGCAAATTAATAAGAGACTTAAGGATTCTGGAACTGATCAAAGCAAACGAACAATTACCTGAGAATAACCATTTTAATCTGGAAGAGCGGAAAGCAATAGCCAAACAAAGGATAGCGAAGCATGAGGATAATTATATGATGAAATTTACAAAGGATCATCTCATTGGGAAGGGTGTATTTAAAAAAGATGATTTAATTGGGAACGATATTTTAGAAATATTTGCTGTTTTTTTTGAAAAAATGAAGCCAACCCCATTAATAGATGTTTTTAATATTTTTCTTGATATAGCACAAAAAGCAGACAGGGATAATATCATTCAATCAGCCAGAAAAATAATGGCTGAAGAAGGTTTTTATAATGTGCGGCATGAAGAAGGAGTGCCTCAGTGTGTTTTTGAATTATTACAAGTTCTGGCAGATCAGCATCATTCCGAGAGTTCTTTTTCAGCTTGTATCAATGGTTTTAAGTCAGCTTATGATGCTTATTGTCGTTTATTGTTTGGTTAGAACTTTTTGGTCCTTTTAAACAGTTATATCCAATACTTGTAAAACTATATATAATTTTATCAAACATGAGTTATCAGCAAAAAGTTACTAAATTTCAAGTTATCGACAATGGACCATGTGCTCCTTATTACAATATGCAAAAAGATTTGGAGATGTTTTCTGAGGTGGAGACTGAGCCGGCAATGGCGTATTTGCGTTTTTACACATGGACCGAACACTGTATAAGTTATGGCTGTAATCAACAGATAAAAATTGTAGAAGACTACAAAGAAAAGCAGGGATTGCCTTCCAATATCGTTTGCGTACGTCGTCCAACGGGTGGAGGCATTGTGTATCATAAGCCCGGTGATTTTACTTTTTGTTTGGTGTTTCCTCTCAGTTTTTTCCCCAGGCAAAAAAGTTTGCTCGAGATTTATTACAAAATCTCGGAAATTCTGAATATGACATTAAATCAAACAGGTATTGATTCCTGCCTGGCGAAACAAAGTTTGGCTGAATATAAAGAAAAAAAAATAAATGACGTTTGTCTGGATTTTCCTGCTAAATATGAAATACTGCTGGATAACAGAAAAATATTGGGCAGCGCTCAGAAAAAAGGTAAAAAGGCACTTTTGCAGCAAACAAATTTTTTCACTGAAATAATCAAGAAAAAGGAATTCAGCAGATTACTTGCAAATAATCTTCAGGACTGTTTCAAATAAAAGTTCATAAGTTGATAAGTTATTAAGATGGTGGTATTTTTATAATACAAATTAATTATAAAGGAGCGACCTATGAGAAGTGATAAAGTAAAAAAAGGACCGGATAAAGCAGCCCATCGTTCGTTATTCAAGAGTATGGGATACACTGAAGAGCAGATTAAGCGTCCCTTAATAGGTATAGCTGCGTCTTATAACGAGGTTATTCCGGGACATATTTTATTGGATAAAGTTGCCACAGCAGTTAAGGAAGGCGTTTTGATGGCCGGAGGCACTCCAATGCTTTTTCATACCATCGGTGTTTGTGACGGTATAGCCATGGGCCATGAAGGTATGAAATATTCGCTGGTGACCAGAGAAATTGTTGCTGATTCTGTTGAAGCTATGGTTAACGCTTATCAGTTTGATGGCCTGGTCATTATTCCCAATTGCGATAAAATAATTCCCGGCATGCTTATGGCCGCTGCCAGAGTAAATATTCCCACCGTCATGGTCAGCGGAGGCCCGATGCTTGTTGGCGGGGACAGCGCTAAATGTGTGGACCTTTCTCATGTTTTTGAAGCTGTAGGTTCATTTAATGCTGGAAAGATCACCAAAGAAGAGTTGCAGCATATTGAAGATGTTGCTTGTCCGGGCGCTGGTTCATGTTCCGGAATGTTTACCGCCAATTCCATGAATTGTCTGGCGGAATCGCTGGGTATAGCTTTGCCGGGTAACGGCACAATCCCTGCGGTTAAAGGTGCCAGAATCGCTTTAGCCAAAAATTCGGGAGTGGCAATTATGGATATGGTTAAAAAAGATATAAAAGCCAAGGACATGATGACTCTTGATAATTTCAAAAACGCTCTGGCTGTAGATATGGCTCTGGGATGTTCCACAAATACGGCATTACATTTGCCGGCCATAGCTAATGAAGCCGGCCTGAATATATCATTAAAGCTAATAAATGAGATCAGTGATAAAACTCCGCATCTGGTATCTTTGCGGCCTGCTGGCGTTTATCATATGCAGGACCTGGATGATGCCGGTGGTATTCAGGCAGTTATTGCCGAACTGGCCAAAGGCAAGCTGGTAAAAACCGATCTTATAACCGTAACCGGAAAAACAATCCAAGAAAATATTAAGAACGCGCAGACCAGAAACAAAGAAGTAATCCGTCCCTTAAAAAATCCTTATCATAAAATCGGTGGACTTGCGGCCTTGTTCGGCAACATAGCTCCTGAAGGCGCTATAGTTAAGCAGTCCGCTGTTTCCGAAAAAATGAGTGTACATAGCGGCCCGGCTAAAGTTTTTGACAGCGAAGACGCATCTGTCGAGGCAATGAAAAAAGGCAAGATTAAAAAAGGTGATGTTGTGGTTATTCGTTATGAAGGTCCCAAAGGCGGTCCGGGCATGCGCGAAATGCTGGTGCCTACCGCGACTATCGTAGGTATGGGCCTGGACAAAGATGTAGCGCTTATCACCGACGGCAGGTTTTCCGGAGCCACGCAGGGTTCGGCCATAGGTCATGTTTCGCCGGAAGCAGCCTTGGGCGGCCCGATAGCGGCCATTCAGGATGGTGATATTATCGAGATCAATGTGCCTAAAAAAACACTGAATGTAAAGCTTTCCGATAAAGAGATCAAAGAAAGGTTAAAGAAGGCTAAAACGCCTAAAAAGAACTATAAAGGCTGTCTGGGCAGGTATGTTAAACTGGTTAAGTCTGCCAGTACCGGAGCAGTATTGGAATAAAATTTTAAATCACGCCTTAACGAAGCTTTTCTAATTTGTCATTTCGACCTGCTCCCTGAGGTTCTCGAAGGGAGCGAAGCGGAGTGGAGAAATCTTAAGTCCAGAAAAGACGGCATTTTCAGATTCCTCCACTCAGGTCGGAATGACGAAAATGCCTTCATAATAGTCTCCCCAGATTTATCTTAAATTTCCGCTGTAAAATCTCAGCAATTTCCCACTTAACCGCAATCAATTATTGTGTTACAATTCTTTCCTAATATCTGTTTTGAGGAAGGGATTTGTGTAATGACAGATAAAATTAAAGGCTCCAAAATTCTTCTGGAAAGTTTAAAACAGGAAAACGTAACGGATATCTTTGGTTATCCTGGCGGCGTTTTGCTGGATATTTATGATGAAATTTACAATAGCGATATAAATCATTTCCTAGTTCGCCATGAGCAGGCTGCCGCGCACGCGGCCGACGGATATGCTCGCAGTAGTGGCAAGGTAGGCGTATGCCTGGCCACTTCAGGCCCAGGTGCGACCAACCTGGTTACCGGTATTGCCAATGCCTATATGGATTCCATACCCATGGTCGCTCTTACCGGTCAGGTTTCAGTCAATTTGATCGGAAAAGATTCTTTTCAGGAAGCCGATATTACCGGTATAACTATGCCCATTACCAAGCATAATTTTTTGGTAAAATCGGTAAAAGATCTGGCTGAAACCATTAAAAAAGCTTTTTATATAGCCCGGACCGGCAGACCCGGACCGGTTTTAATAGATTTACCCAAAGATATTACTCAAGCCAGAATTCCATTCGAATATCCTAAAGATATAAATATTCCTTCTTATAAACCTACCTATAAGGGAAGTATAAAACAGATCAAGGTAGCGATAGACCTTATGCAGAAAGCACTGAAGCCGGTTATTCTTGCAGGAGGCGGAATTATAGCCTCCAACGCTTCGGCTGAGTTAAGAGAGCTTGTAAGTCTTACCGGTATACCGGTTTCCAGTACCTTGATGGGGATTGGTTCCTATCCTTACAATGATAAATTATCCCTGAAGATGCCCGGCATGCACGGTACGGCATATGCCAATTACGCTGTTCATGACTCGGATTTGATAATAGCAATTGGTATGCGTTTTGATGACCGCATCACCGGCAAACTGGAAACTTTCGCGCCTAAAGCGAAAATTATTCATATTGATATTGATCCCGCAGAAATAGGTAAATGTATTCAGCCCACAGTTCCCATAGTCGGAGACGCCAAACAGGTGTTAAAAGACATGATCGAACTGCTTAAGGAAACACCAGTAGAACCTAAAAAAGAATGGCTGGAGATTGTTCAGGATTTAAAGGAAAAACATCCGCTGTCTTACAAGCAGACAGGCGATGTAATTTATCCTCAGTTTGTAATGGAAACCATCAATCAATTGACTAAAGGTGAGGCTATTATTGCAACAGAAGTTGGCACACATCAGATGTGGGCGGCACAGTTCCTTAATCATCTGCACCCGCGTCATTTTCTTTCTTCGGGCGGACTGGGCACCATGGGATTCGGTTTCCCGGCAGCCATCGGCGCACAGGTTGCCAACCCTGACAAACTGGTAATCGATATTGCCGGAGACGGTTCTATTCAGATGAATATTCAGGAATTATCTACAGTTGCTTATTACAAACTACCTGTTAAAGTTATTATTATTAATAATCGTTATCTGGGCATGGTAAGGCAGTGGCAGGAACTTTTTTATGAAGGACGTTACTCCCATGTTGACCTTGAGGGCAAACAACCGGATTTCGTAAAAATTGCCGAAGCTTATGATGTCCTGGGCTTGAGAGCCGAGAAACCTTCCGAACTAAAGAAAGTTTTGGAAAAAGCTTTTTCTCATAACGGCCCGGTATTTGTTGATGTTGTTGTTAATCGTGAGGAAAGCGTATATCCTTTTGTTCCGGCCGGCGGAGTACTTAATAAAATGCTGTTTTCGGAAAGGACATAAAATACATGAGACATGTTGTTTCAGTAATAGTAGAAAATAAACCTGGTGTACTGGCAAGAATTGCCGGACTTTTCAGCCGCAGAGGATATAATATCGACAGTCTGGCTGTAGGAATTACGGAAAATCCGGATTTTTCCAGAATTACTCTGGTGGTGCATGGTGACGATATTATTATCGAACAAATAGTTAAACAGCTTTATAAATTGATAGATACTTATAAAGTTATTGATCTAACCAAACAAACACATATAGAGCGGGAAATGGCACTGGTAAAAATCAGTGTTACGGCCAGTACCCGTTCGGAAATTATAGAAATTGCTGATATCTTCAGAGCAAAAATTATTGATGTCAGTGAAAAGAATCTGGTGATTGAGCTTACCGGGGATCAGGACAAGATCGAAGGTTTTCTGGTATTAATCAAGAAGTTCGGAATAGTCGAACTGGTACGTACAGGTTCGATAGCCATACAAAGAGGATAATACTCAAACTCCGGTCACTGAGTGACCACCTTGTATACAAAAGGACAGCGGGTGAGTTTTGAAAGGAGAAAAAGAATGGCAAAAATATATTATGACAAGGACGCAGATCTGAATATACTCAAAGGTAAAACCATAGCGATTATCGGTTATGGTTCTCAGGGGCATGCGCATGCCCTGAATCATCGGGACAGCGGTTTAAATGTTGTGGTTGGAGAACTCAAGGGTACCCCCAATTACGAGAAAGCCGTTCAGCATAAAATGAATATCATGACAGCAGCGGAAGCCGCGAAAAAAGCCGATCTTATTATGATGTTGGTACCGGATGAATTCGCTGCTGATATTTATAAAAAAGAAATTGAGCCTGGCCTGACTGCCGGTAAAACTCTGGCCTTTGCGCATGGATTCAATATTCATTTTAAAACAATAGTTCCGTCCAAAGATGTGAATGTAATTATGGTTGCCCCCAAAGGGCCGGGACATATGGTCAGAAGAGTTTATGAAGAAGGTTTCGGCGTTCCTTGTATATGGGCAGTACATCAGGATGCTACCGGTAACGCCAAAGACATAGCCTTGGCTTATGCAAAAAGTATCGGCGGTACAAGGGCTGGTATTTTGGAAACTACATATAAAGAAGAAACAGAAACCGATCTTTTCGGTGAACAGTGCGTGCTTTGCGGAGGTACCACAGCTTTGGTTCAGGCCGGTTTTGACATATTGGTTGCCGAAGGTTATCAGCCGGAAATTGCTTATTTTGAATGCCTGCATGAGTTGAAGCTTATTGTAGACTTAATGTACGAAGGTGGTATTGCCAAAATGCGAGATTCTATATCTAACACAGCTGAATATGGCGACTATTCTGTCGGTCCCAAAATTATCAATGATGGAGTCAAGAAAGTCATGAAAGAAGCGCTGAAAAGAATTCAGAGCGGAGAGTTTGCCAAGGAATTCCTGGATGAATGTAAAGCCGGGAAACCTAAAATGACCAAATATCGTGAAGATATGAAGAATTCTCTGATCGAAAAAGTAGGTAAAGAGTTGCGCGGTATGATGAGTTGGATTAAGAAAGACTAGTTGTTAGCCTGAAAAGGTTTTGCTAAATGAGCGAACGGATTATAAAGATTTTTGATACCACATTAAGAGACGGTGAGCAGGCTCCGGGAGCCAGCATGACCATTGACGAAAAACTGGAAATGGCCAAACAGCTTGCCTATCTTAATGTGGATATTATTGAAGCCGGTTTTGCTATTTCTTCCAAAGGTGATTTTGAAGCCATAAAAACTATCGCTCAACAGGTTAAAGGGCCGATAATTTGTAGTCTGGCCAGAGCGGTAAAGCTGGATATAGAAACAGCCTGGGAAGCTGTTAAACATAGCGCCAGACCTCGTATCCATACTTTTATAGCTACCTCTCCCGTACATATGGAATACAAGCTGAAGAAATCGCCGGAAGAAGTTTTACAGATTGCCATTAATATGGTTAAGTTTGCCAAATCTCTTTGCGCAGATGTGGAATTTTCCGCAGAAGACGCATCCAGGTCTGAACCTGAATTTCTGTTCAAAATATTTACTGAAGTAATCAAAGCCGGAGCAACAGTTATTAATGTTCCCGATACCGTTGGATATGCTATTCCGGAAGAATTTGGAAAGCTTATTAAAAGCATAAAAGAGAATGTAGAGGGTATTGATAAAGTAGATATAAGTGTTCATTGTCATAATGACTTGGGACTGGCTACGGCCAATAGTCTGTCTGCTATTAGAAACGGGGCCTCACAAATTGAGGTAGCTGTTAATGGCATTGGTGAACGCGCAGGAAATGCTTCTCTGGAAGAAGTAGTAATGTCCGTTTATACGCGCAAGGATTTGTTTAAGGCTGTAACCAATATTAATTCCAAAGAAATTTATCGCACATCAAAATTGTTAACAGGGATAACAGGTATTATGGTGCAGCCCAACAAAGCTATTGTCGGTGAAAATGCCTTTTTGCACGAAGCCGGTATACATCAGGATGGGGTGCTTAAACATCGTGCGACCTATGAAATTATGAGTGCCGAAATAATAGGGCTTAAACAACAGGCCCTGGTATTAGGAAAGCATTCAGGTCGTCATGCTTTTAAGGAACGTCTGCAGGAATTGGGTTTCCATGTAGATGAAGAACAATTACAAAATGCTTTTGAAAAATTTAAAATTCTGGCTGATGAAAAAAAGGTAGTATCGGATAAAGATATAGAATCAATTGTGGCCAAGGAGTCTATTCAGATTGAAGAACGCTACAAACTTGAATACGTTCAGGTCACGGCAGGGAATACTACTAAACCGACAGCCACTGTCAGACTTGTTTCCAATGCCGGAGAAATACTGGAGAAAGCAGGGTTGGGTTCTGGTCCGGTTGACGCAATTTATAATACTATTGAAGAACTCATCGGTCGGAAAATAAATCTGCAGGATTATATAGTTCACGCTGTTACGGGTGGCACGGACGCGCTAGGCGAAGTTACGGTTCGTATCAAGGAAAACGGTGAAGTGTACACCGGACGAGGTTCGGATACCGATATCCTGGTATCCAGCGCGCAGGCCTTTTTATCTGCAGTAAACAAGTTGTTTTATTATAACAATCGCTGAATTTGATTTTCCGCAGGATTGGTATTTATGAACTTTAAGGACCTGCAAATTCTGCCGGAACATTTTTTTTTGCAGGACACTATAAAAATCGCCAGGCAATTATTAGGTAAATATTTAATAAAAGTTCAAAATAACGGTAAGGTACTTGGCGGCATGATAGTTGAGAGTGAAGCTTATGAACAGGATGATCCCGCAAGTCATTCATATCGTGGCCAGACCCCCAGGAATGAACCTATGTTCAGAAAAGGCGGGATAAGTTATGTTTATTTTATATATGGAATGTATCATTGTTTTAATGTAGTAACCGGCCTGGATGGCGTCGGTAGCGCAATACTTATCAGGTCCTTGGAGCCGTTATTCGGCGAAGACATAATGAAAAAAAATCGCAAGACAGATAATATAAAAAAGTTGACCAGCGGACCGGGCATGCTTTGCCAGGCTCTGGATATTACCAGAAAAGATAACTGTGTTAATTTGCAGAATGGCCATATCGGAATATATCATGATCGAACAGATAATGTTAAAATTAACATTGTACAGGTACCTCGTATCGGTATAAAAGAAGAGAACAAAAAACTTTATCGTTTTTATATAAAAGGAAATGAATATGTTTCGGTCAAGTAGATTTTTACCTGCAAGCTTTTTATTGCAAACATTTAGAAATGTATTCCTGACTATATGTCTGTCAATTTTGTCCGGAGCGTGTTTCGCTTATCCGTTTCCTCATTACGAAACGTGGAATGTTTATGAAACCGAACATTTTAATATTTATTTTAATGACAAGACCAGATATGTAGCTGACCAGGCTTTTGACATTGTTGAAGACATTTATAAAAGTGTATCGACCGAACTAAAATATTCACCCAGAGATAAAGTAGAGCTGGTTTTTTCTGACCTGAGCGATCTTGCGAATGGCAGTGCGGATTATTTTTCACAAACTATTGTCATAGAGGTTTCATCGGCGCCAACCAACGAACTGGGGCCTTTTAAAAAGAGCGCGCTCTACAATATTATTACGCATGAACTGACTCATATAATTCATCTGGGTATGAATTATTCTTCCGAAGCTTTGTACAGGTTAACAAAACGTTTGACCAGCAAAGGGTTTTTATATCCTCAATATATAGCTGAAGGGTACGCAGTTTATAACGAGAAACTTCTGGCCGGAGGCGGAAGACTTTATAATTCCTATTTCCATGAATATATGATGGCTTTTGCCAAATACCATGATTTCCCTAAATTAAGTCAATTGGCTAATCGCAGTATGCTACGCTGGCCACAGGGAAATGGCCCTTATATTGTCGGAGCTGAATTTATCGATTATCTGGCCGATCAGTATGGTATACAAAGGCTGCTGGATTCCTACCACGATTTTGCCAAAGATTTCTATTTATCAGGCTTCGAACAGGCCATACATCAGGCTTACGATAAATCAGCTGAAGTGCTTTATGATGAATTTCTGGAAAAAACTTTTAATACCTACATGGAAAAAGAAAAAACCGAAACCTCATATAATATAGTTATTTCAGCAAACGGCTATGCTCAATATCCAGCCTGGCTGACAGAAAATAAATTTGTTTATTATCAATCGGATTTGCAGCAGGACCCGGGTTTTTTTGAATATGATCTGCAAAACTCAAAGAGCAGTACTATGTTAAGGGAACCCTATCTGATGAGTAATTTCCAGTTGTCAGACGAATCGCTTTATCTGATTAAATATGAATATCAGGACCTGTATAAAACTCAATTGCAGCTATATAGATATTCCCTGACCAATAATAGGGAAGAAGTTTTGGAAAAGCATGTAAGGAACTTTATTGTAAAAAACAACCGGTTATTTATGGTCCAGGACATGGTAACCGGAGATGTCCTTTCAGAAGTAAATTTTGAGAGTCTGGAACATAATAAACTTCTTGAAGCGGAATATCTGGATTTTTTAGCTTATGACAGTCTGCATTATAGATTGGCTTATGTTAAAAGAAATCAGGCCAAAAACGGGCTTTATTTTCTGGACCTGAAAAGTAAACAGGAAAATTTGTTGTATGAAGGCAATATTCGCGACTTGTCCTTTGATACTACCGGTGATGTCCTGTATTTTGTTGCCGATTGGGACGGCTACAGCCAGCTTTATTCCTATCAAACAAGGGAAGGTTCTCTTCATCGTCTTACCAATCTTTTAACGGGAGTATATCACCCCTCAGTGCAAGCGAACCGGTTGCTTTTTTCTACACTCACCAATAAAGGTTATGATATTTGTTACATTGATAATCTGGCAAACAGCATAGTATCTGTGAATTACAAAATACCGAAACCGGATGAAATTGTCCCGACTATTCCGACCTTCCAGGCAATTTCCTTAAATATTAAAAAGGAGATAACACCAAACTTTTACGCTACCTATTTTAAAAAGCAGTATCCTAAACAGCCGAAGCCTTATGATATGTTTAATGTTAATTTGCTGTATTTCATTCCCTTTCTAGCCATCAGTAATTACGGCAGTTATGTGGGCTTCAATTCTCTAATGACTGACCCTCTGCAATATCACCAGTTCCAAATGTACTATTTATATAATTATGGTTTCGAGAATTATCAATTCCAATATATGAATACAGCGCTTTATCCTTTCTTGCAGATGAACGCTTCCAAAGAAAACGACACCCAGGCTTTTACGACCAGTCTGCTTTTCCCGTTTATGCAAAAAGATATATATTTTGATTTTTCCGCTGGGCTGCAAAACCAGACGACCAGCCCCAACAATCAGGCGCAGTATTTTACTTTTGCCCATAATATTCGTTCATATCGTGGTTATAACTATTCAATATCGCCTGAAAAAGGTTTTGCCAATCTGTTCTTTTTTAAAATTCGGGATAACACCAGCTATACTTCTGTTTTGGATGATTTGAATCTTTATATCCCGGGCCTTGCTCTTAATCATGTTCTGAAATTGAATATTACCGCGGGCAGAAGTCAGAATGAAAGTTTCACAGTCGGAGGATTTCCCAATACCTATTTTGTGCGCGGCTATGGATATAATGATACAAAGTCCGGTCCGTATCTGGCGAAATTTAGCCTGGAATATAAATATCCGCTGGCCCGTATCGATGATTTAACATTCTTTAATTTTTACACCTATCAGCTTTATGGTACATTTTTTGTGGATTTCGCCGATACTGATAGCAGAACAAATCTTTTCCAAACTCCTTTGTTTAGTGTAGGTTATTTAATCGACGCGCAAAATGTTTTTTCTAACCTTATCCCTCTCGACATCGGGATAGGTGTGGCTACCACCCCTAAGTCCAGTTTCAATCTGATCTTCTTTTTCAGCCTTTAGGTTTTTTTCGGATATATATCACCCCTCTCCAGCTTGCGGGAGAAGGGTTAGGGGTGAGGGTAGTTCCAAAAAAACGGGAAATAGTATTCTAATATACGATATATTTAATAAGAATATTTATTCATAAGGGGTAACAAGTGCGCGCCAAAATTATTTCTTTAGATATTGAATTGTTCCGGGAATTTTTTTCCACAAAATGGATTTATAGCGTAATGCCTGAAAAAGTTAAAGAATTCTTAGAAAAACTTATTGTGCTTAAAGGTCCTGCGGATAATCCTGAACATAAAGTCAAATGGGCGGCATATGTAAATCAGGTTGTGGAGTTCATACGAATAAGCTCTTCTGTTCCCGCTGAGGATAAAATGAATCCTTTAAAATCTATTACGGCTTGTTTATTAAATATCGGAGCGAATAATTTTGATGCTGTTCAAAAGAAATTTTTAAGGGATATTACAATCCTCGGTTTTATTAAGCGAGCTGTTTCTGCGAACGATAAAATTTCTTATGATGCAAACCATATAGCAGTTGCCAATATTATAGCAAATGAAAACGTTGAGCAGGCGATGGCTTATTTGGAAAAAGTAATTAATGAGCATGAAGGGGCTCCGGTTAGTTCCATAACAGAATTGATAGAAAAAAATATTGATTTTAGTAATAAGGATAAACTCTTACCTATATTAAACATGATTATTGAAAGACAAACAACATGGGTACAAGCCAGGGCGCGAGTTTTACTGGGTAGTATAAACGATGACAAGTCGTTCGAAATTTTCATTACTAAAAATAAAGCCCTGAAACTGCTTGTGGATTTGCTCAAACAATATAAAAATTCAAATAATGTGCTTAAATTTGCTGTCGACACTGCCACTTTTACGTTATGCTACGAACAAGGGGTTATTAAGTGGAATTATTCTAACGGTGAAAAAAAATACGATGGAGAAATAAGTATAAATGATAATATAACCATTTCTGAAAAAGGAGAAATAGATATCAAACATACTATAGATGCTCAGAATTTCGGCAGTGGAGGTTCAAACCATTATTATTTATCTTTGCAAATAGACGAAAAGAACAAAAAATTGAGATTCAAGATTGGCAATTACTCATATTCCGAAATGCTGGGAGATGGAAAATTCTATCCGATGTTTGAAGGTCATGGCATCTTGCCGGAGCTAGGTTAGAGTATGAAAAATAAAATCATCTCAGAACAAGAATATATTGTCCCGGCGGATATTCAGAAATGTTTGGAGTTCATAGATGGGCGCATGGGAAGTTCTGCGGAGGAGATATTAAGTAAGATATTTATTTATAAGCAAAAAACACCTGACAAAGACTGGCCGTTCATTGTCGAAAATTTATTGAATTTAATCTCGATGGGAGTTGGGGAGGATGTAGACAAGGGGGTAAAAGCTATCTGCTTTAAGTCCATAAAATCATGTTTGTTGAACCTGAACGATAAGAATTATGAGACAGTTAAAGATAAGCTGCACCGGGATTTAAACAAACTGAATATTAAGGATATTAATACGGAGATTCAGGAAAAATGGGAAGAATTTTTAAACAGTCCATGTCATGGCTCCAACATTGCTATAAAAAGTATTTTAAGTAACGTCGGCGACTTGCTGGTTGAGGTCAATAAAAACCTGATAAAAATAAAATATCGGAATTTTGAAGGTAATCTGAGCCCTGAGCAGGCAATCGGTGCGCTTTCAATGTTTGCTTATCATATGAATGAATCCGATAAATCTTCAAGTGAAAGCACTTCTATGCTTGAATTTGCAAAAGGATATGATTTTCTAATGAGCTATCTAAAACCAACAGATGCCATATCTTTTAAGTGGGAGGAATTCTTAAATCAAAAAGCCCGCAAATCCAATGCCCTTTTCAGAGACTTACTAAAAACTCCCGGTCTGAATATTGAAATTAAAGATAACCGGGTAACTATTCGATATTCAGGTGAAGAATGCATAGTGGACATTGATAAAGCAATAGAGATATTGGGTGAATACGCATTAAATATGAATGAGTTCAATATGTCTGGTGACAGTTATGCGGAGACAGAATGGGGCAGAGCTCATTCGGGTTTGCTTGATGGTATTCGAAAGGGTTCTGACTATACTAAAATATGGGAAAATTTTCTAAACAGCAGTAGTGCGGGGACAAATAGAAAGATTAGTGAAATATTAGGGCGCCTAAAAGATTTACATACTTGTTTACTTAATGATCAGGTGGAGATTAAATATACTCAAAATGAGCAAACATATTCAGCTTCTTTTCCGATAGATGAAGCCAGACTAATAATATCAAAACTGGCATGGCAAATTGATAATATAGATGAAGCACTTGGCTCGTATGATGAGGGCCAGGTTATGAGCGGTTTCAGGTTGCAGCGAGAAGCAATTGAAGAATTAATAAATCAACTGAAAGGTTAATATGCTTAACAAAGTAATAGCAACAGATAATCAAATAAATATTCCAACAGACATAATCTTCTGTCTGGACTTGGAATCCGGGCAGCTAAAGTTGCCGGTGCCCGAGGTCCTGGCTAAAATTTATGATTATAAAAAAAGCTCTTCAGCAGAGGAGTGGCCGATTATCGTAGATAAATTGATTAAGATCATATCAAGAATGGTCAATTCAAATGTTGATGATGACGTAAAAGCCAGAGCTTTGAGGTCAATCCAGAGTTGTCTGCTTAACCTGAGTGATGAGAAGTATAGGTTTATTCAGCCTCGGATGGTACGTGACTTAGAGTTATTGAGGTCAACTCCGCAGAAAAAATGGGAAGCATTTTTAAACCAAAAAGCGTCCGATAGCAATGTTTCAAATAAGGATGCGCTTGATGGTCATCCTGCGCTGCGCATCGAGTTCCATGACGACCTGGTAAGTTTGGCCCATATTAATCATCGCTGTTCCTCCTTATCTGTTGATGAAGCTATCCGAATATTATCTGAATATATATCAACTAAAAATTTAACTCAGTTGGAAAGAAATATTGGTCGTCATGAGTGTAAAGAAAGTTTTTGGAATACTTTTTTACGGCAAACATATAGTAATTCCAATGTCAAATATAAGGATATCTTAAAAAAGCAATCAAACCTGCAACTTGAGTATGCAGATGGCCGGGTCACCATTAAATATAGTAATTATTCAAAAACATTTGATGTTAACACCGCGGCGAATATTTTAGCAAAATACGCGGAATATATGTACGAAGCGGATAACGCTCAAGATGATGCTGTATATTCGGAAGAGTTTGGCGCCGGATATGATTACTTGGTAAATCATTTAAGATCGACAGATCAGATTAAAAGTTCTGAATTGGAAAAATGGGAGAATTTTTTAAATCAGGTAATGCCTGTCTCCAAGAAAACAGTGAGCGATTTGGTAACCCTGACAAGCAGAGCCAACAGCCTTGTAGTTGAGATTAATAATGATGTGGTAACTATAGGGTTTAATGATCAGGCCTGTAGAGTTGATACAGATGAAGCCGTTGAGATTTTAAGTGAATACATTGGAATCATTGATCAATTCGGTTTTAAAGATGATCCTCTCTGCCGTGGTCTGGTAATGACCGCAAATATGCATCTTTTTGAAACCATTAAAACGCACTTGGGAAGTACGCCAAACATAACATCCGTTGAATCTCCGAAATGGAGACGCTTTCTGGACCAGATAGGTCCGCATTCAAAAATTTCTTTTAGAGATTTATTAAGTAATATTAATCGTTTCCGACTGGAAGCCGATGGAGAATGGATAACCATTGGTTATTCTACTCAAAATTGTAAAGTCTCAGTGGATAAAGCAATCCGAATATTAAGCGAGGTGGCTTTGGTTTTGGACAGATATGATCGTGGGCCGTCTTCTCCATGTAACAGCAACCAGGTCTCGGCGGTTTTTACTGTATTGTTAAGCAATATCAGCAGATATTCTGTAATTAGGGCCGCAGACTGGAATAATTTTCTGATGAATAATCAAAAATTAAAAGATTTGATTAAAGCAAATGAACTGGAATTACAGTTCGAGAATAATCAGGTCCAAATCAAATATAAACATAACGACCAGATCTATTCTAAAAGTTTATATTTTGATGAAGCCATAGAGGTTCTTTCGAGTTTCGTTTCATCACTAAAGGCTGCCGATTTAGCTTTGTCTTCATGTGATGAAGGCGCCAGGCTTAACTGTTTGCGGCTAAAGATAGAAGCTGAGCAGGAATTTGTTGACTGCCTAAAAAAGATCTGACCTTCCACAATACGATTACACGGCTCAACATTTCAACAACTATAGATCATTGGCCAGCTTTTTCAGTTTCCCCACATTTTCCGTACTGCCAATAACAATCATCACTGTGCCTTCGGGCAATTCTTCATCCGGGAAAGGATTGTAAACAAAGCTGTCCGAATTTGGTTTTTTCAGCGAAAGGATAAGCAGGCCGGTAAAATCCCTGATTTTGGAACTGCCTATGGTATGCTTGATAAGATCCGAACCCTTACGCACTGTTACTTCAGAGAAACGGGTATTACTGGAAGTATCGCGCATCATAATATCCAGAAATGTTGTGACAGAAGGCCGGATCATTTCCGAGACCATACGCAAACCGCCGATCAGGTTCGGTGAAATTATGGAATTTACTCCTACTGTTTTCAGCTTGTCTATGGCTTCCGGATCATTAGCGCTGGATACTATACGAATACCGGGATTGAGCTTTTTGGCCGAGACGATAACAAACAGATTATCTTTATCATCCAAAGTGGTGATGATACCCGAAGCGGTTTCTATACCCGCGGCAAGCAAATTGTCATTATGATAAGCGTCGCCGTAAATATACATTAAATCTCTGTATTGATGGGTAAGCTGATTTATTTCATTCATATCAGAGGAGATGATAACAAAGTCATTTTTGGTGCTGTACAGTTCATCAATGATTTTTTTGATCATTACTCCTCCCCCGCAGAGTATAATATGGTTTTTTAGTTTATTGATCATTCTTTGCATCTTTCTCCTCCTTAGTATCTCCTTTAATTCGCCGTCTGTGATAACCGAAGTTATAGTAGAAGCAACATACATGATATTGCCCATACCGAACATGATCAGGATCATGGTAAAAATACGTCCCTGAGGATTATGACTGAGGTCAATTATTTCCCCATAGCCGATAGTTGTCAGCGTTATTACTGTCATATATAAAGCATCAAGAAATGAAGAACCTGGAGCGAAAATATGATAACCGCTTACACCTATACTTATGGTGATGAGCAGCAGGAAGATGGCGAAAAGGATCCTTTGTTGCAGGCTTAAAGTCATACTATTCTATGCGTACCGGTCCAGGATTTTTCCAATATTATTCAGCTGTTCCTGCACAGCAGTTTCTGTAACATATTCATCATGAAAATTATTTTTACCAATTTCAGGCGTGGCGGATACAATGTCCAGCGAAAACATTTCCGAAGGTTTTACCAGTGGTTTGGTGTTTGTTTCATTACTATAATAAGCGGCAAAATTTACTGGCTGGAAACCTTGGATGCTTTCTACCATAGCTACTGCTCTTCAGAGAAAACCAGGGCAGTAAAAGCTTTTAATTCACAGTCTTTTTGCAGGTAACAATTAGAGGGAAGACCTGCTTTGTTGCAGACTCCTTCCAAATATTGCGTCTGGTTCCATTTTTGTTCAACCGGCACTTGCGGCAATAATACTCCGGATGAATATTTGTAACTCACCAGCAGTCCGTGTTTGCCTACCACTACATTTTTATAGTTAATGGGAAGCAAAGGTGAAAGGACACTTATTTCTATGTGAATATTCGGTAGTTCTTCTTTGGTTAACGCATTGAACCTCGGATCGTGAAAAGCAGACTGAATTGCCATTTTTTGAACTCCTATATATAACGGATATTGTCCTATTATATTGCCGATACAACCCCTTAATTGATGGTTAACAGTTAAGGTCACAAATACTCCGGTTACCTGATCCAATGCCGGATAATTGTTTTCAATCAAATGAATTTTGTCGCTTAATAGATGATTTTCAATGGTTTCACGGGCTATAGATAATAAAAATTGTTTCTCTTCGTGACTTAATTTTATTTCCATAATCTTATTATTAATTAAACCATTTCATTATTGAAAAGTACAACTTATTATTAAATAATCTGGTAATTTTTTTATCATCAAATTTATCCAGTAAGCCCTTTTTGTTCAGGAGATAATTCAATACATCTATTCGGTTCTGCAATACAGCCGGATCAATGGCGCTGGCGTACCTGGACTGTTCGCTGATTTGTATTAACTGCTCCAGAACCGGGTCTTCTTTTAATTCCGTTTGCAGTTGGGTATTGGATGGTAGAAGATTAAGTATTTCCCAGGTGTCTTTTTGAAAGTTGTAGGAGTTCAGAACGTTCGCAGCCTTCATGGTTTCATTCCTCTGGTTAAAATAAATACCTACGTATGCTCCTTTAAATTCCTGAATACCGTTTTGAGATTGGGGTACCGGGTAAACCGAAAACGCGAATTCCTGTTTTTTCAGGATATTGTACATCCATAGACCTGAAATTATTGAATAATCCTCACGTTTCAAAAAAGCCTCAACCGGATTATCTTTAAACATACCGGGATATATTTTCTTAAGAGTAGCCAGCAATTTAACAGTATAGAGCATGTTTTGTGTGGAAAAGGGTGACTGGCTTACCCAGAATGGAAGTTGATCATTAAAAAACGAAAGAAAATTATAAAAATCATTGGCAAGCCACTTATTGGGAAAGGACATCAAATTTGTATGATTTTGTAAATAATTCAATGTATCGGTCCATGTCCGCACAGGTATGGCAGGATTATCACCCCATACATAGAAAGCTCGTATATCCCAGAATAACGGTTTTACTTTGTAAAAGTTGGAATAATACTGCGCTACAAAAGGAATGTATGTGTGCCCGGTCAGCAGTATATCCGGCAGCTTTTTGTTTTTGAAACTTTTAGTAATCTCTTTAAAGGCATTATCCCAGTAGATTATCCGGATTTTTGCCTGCGGAAAGTATTGCTGCAAAATAGGTGTAATTTTATCTTCCTGTCCTTTATCCAGGGTTAACCATAAATCCAGGGGAAAAACAAAAGAAAAAAGGATAAAAAAACAGAAGAAATATTTCGCCCGCATTGTATTTCAATTATAATAAGATGAAGGATAAAAAGTCAAAGGAGGATTTGTTCATGGAAATAAAAATCGAACACCCATCTCAGCCTGAAGAATTAAATGCTCTGGGCGTGCCGGGCTGGCCTACCTGGCAATCACCGGTATGTGAGTTTGATTGGCATTATGACAGCACAGAACTGGCATACATATTGGAAGGAAGGGTTATTGTGGTCACACCTCAGGGAGAAATCGAAATTAAAAAAGGTGATTATGTAACTTTTCCTGCCGGTTTAAGTTGCAAATGGAAAGTGTTGGAAGCCATAAAGAAACATTATAAGTTTATTTAGCACCTCACATTATTAAATGATGTCATTCCGAGCGAAGTCGAGGAATCTTTAGTTAACAAATGATAGCATTTTCTATATAAAAGATCCCTCCATTGCGCTTCGCTCCAGTCGGGATGACATTTGCTATTACCTAAACAACCTCTGATAAAATCTCTTTACCTGAAATTTTAATAGCAAAGAATCCGCATTCAAATTAGAACTTAATAAATGGCAGTTCCCTGTTTGTTTTAAGTTATGTTTGAGGATATATAAATCCAGTGGATTAATATGCAGGGTTTTATAGGCCCGTAGACGTTTCAGATAACTTATGTCTTCATTATTAAAATCCTTATCGGAAAAAATTTGCAGGGGAATAATCCAGATTTTCAGCTTCTGGCTGTAAGCAAAAGAATCTAGTTCGGTACATTCTGAGAAATTATCTTTATTTATGAAAAACATCACGATTTTTTGGGTCTTTTGCGGCAAGTGGTTTATGGCACTGATGATTGTGTAAAATGAATCGCTACCAGAATATTCGTTATGTGTTTCTTTATTTAATGAAAAGAGCGGGAAGATTAGGAAGTCCGGGTCGAGATTACTGAGCTCTTTAAAATTATTTCCATGACAGATTATGGCATTTTTTTGTTTTCTTGCTTTTGAATACTGAATAAATTCTGATAAAGATTTGGTACTATTTGTATAATGAGAAAAAATATTTAACGTATTTTTTTTACCTGCTGTTATTATTTTTTTTATGGCCATTTCGCTCAGAGGTTCGGGGAATTTGCATTTCAGACAATTCCAGAAACATTTGGACGTTATAGGAAAAAAATTAGCATCCATCTGGCGATAAAATTCGATAGCATTCAATAAGTTTTCTGGCCATTTTGTTCGCGGACAAAGACAAAGCTTTTTTATAAGCTTCATTGGATTTTTGTTCATGAAGTTTTTCGTCGCTGATCAGCTTAAGCACTTTGTCGGCAAATTCCTGTTCGTTTTCAGTGCTCAGCATACCTCCCAAATTGTCTTCCAGAATGCTGCTCACTCCCATGGCATCGATAGCCACGGCCGGGACCTTCATGGATAAGGCCTCTAAAATTACCAGGCCCTGGGTTTCTGTTTTGGATGCGAAGATAAAGGCCCTCGACATTTTCAGTAAGGGGAAGATCAGGTTCCGCTCAATATAGCCGGTAAAAATTATTTTATCCAGAATGCCTAATTTTTCAGCTTCTTTTAAAAGGTTTTTCTTTTCCGGGCCGTCACCGATAATAATGAAGCGTGTCTGCGGCAGACTGGAGTTGATAACAGCAAAGGTTTTCAGAAGAAAAGGTATATTTTTTTCTTTTCCCAACCTGGAAATTGTTGTGATGTAAATCAGGTCTTTACTAAGATTATATGTTTTTTCAGCTTCTGTAGTGAATATCTTATGATAGTCTGTCAGCACAATACCCGTAGGAATTACTTCAATGGGTGTCGTCACATTATAATTGATAAGTTCTTCTTTAACTTTAATCGAGGGTACGATCACCAGGTGATTGCTGTTACAGAAAGATTTGCTGGCCCAGATGGCGAAATTTTTAGCGTAATCTCCTGGTATGGGTAGATAATGAACATATTCCGAAAACATTGTGTGATAGGTATGGACAAGAGGTTTGTTGTATTTTTTTGCCATAAAAATACCCAGAAGGCCCATAGAAAAAGGAGTGTGGCAATGAACTATATCTATATCCAGTTTGGAAAATTTGTTCAAAGATCGCGAATAGGGCAGGGATATACGATATTCCGGCTGGAATATGAATTTTGCTGATTTAAAGCGAAAAACGTTTTTCTCAGCAGAGGCCGATTTGCCTCCTATATACGGGGCGTAGATATAAACATTATGGCCCTTTTTTTCCAGTGCTTCTCGAAAGATTTCTATGGAAGTAACGACTCCGTTTATCTGAGGCAGGTATGTGTCAGTAAAAAATGCTATATTCATGATTAAAATTTTACCAGATCATGTTCAATATATTGGTTAATCAGATTATCCATATTATATTTTTTCTCATCACGAGGCAAGATACCTTCTATGAATAAAATTTGTTTTTTGAAATTTTCCAGTATCAAAGCCAGTTGTGCTTTTTCGGCTTTTTCTATTTGTTCCAGTGTTTTCAGGGTCAGGTCAAATATTCCCGGGTTAGGGTTATTGAATTGCCCTGTATGATATGTAATGGCAAGGCATTCATAAGCGCAGGAAAGTTTATTGATGTTGGTGGAAATCTGGATATAGGGGTTTATCGTATCCACAGATGTTATGAATGCCATACCTGTCTTTTTTGAAACTGTATAAATATTATGCATAAAAGACTGTAATTTGCCACCATAGCTGCGTTTGGATTTTTTTACCCCTTTAGCCAGCAGCGATTGTTTACCCAGCTCTTTGGAAAACACGATCACGATCAGGCTGCTGTCACTATAGGGTACGGTTTTCAGATTTATTGCATCAAGTTTAATAAGCACCTTTATATTATATCACTTTTATATAGAAACCATACGCTAAGGGTTCTGTCTTGATGTTTTCATCGGCAGTATTATCCTAAAAAGGAGACTTCAATGTCATTACGAGCGAAGCGCGGCAATCTGCTTTTCTAGATATGTGGATTGCCACGTCGCTAACGCTCCTCACAATGACCAATTACTATTTTCGAACAATTCGAGAAAGAATTAGGGGGGTGAGGTAAAAATTCAGAGATTATCAGAAGACCAAACCGATAAGTTCTCTATGTTGTCAAAAAAAATAGTTAGTATAGTCAGGCAATCAAATAACGGAAAAGATTCTTTAAAGTTTCAGAAAAAGATAAATTTTCTTCTTAAAGACACCCGCGATATTCAGAAATTGCTGGATATTGCTAATAAATATTATACACAGTTCGGACCATATAATGTAGTCGCTTTTCTCTACCAGTTGGCTTTGCTTGCCGGTCAGCAGAATGGAAATCGGAACGAAAATCCCGCTGTTAAAAATAAGGATTTAATAGATTATATGCTCAAGGAAATACACAATAATAAATGGTGGCTGACAAGTTATAGCATTTCTTTGTTATCCTGGTCCTGCGCCAGGCTTGAGATACAGGATATTAAATTTTTGCAAATGTTGCGCAATTTGATACGAAAAGATATCAAAATTTATAATGCGCGCGATTTATCAATGATTACCTGGTCATTTGGCAAGCTGGGGTTTAGAGATGAGCCATTTTTTCAGACAGTCGGCAATGAAATTATCAGGCAGATAAAGAGCTTCGATGACCATGGCTTGTCCAATATAGCCTGGGCATATGCCAATCTTGATATACATAATGATTTATTATTTAGGGCTATAAGTAAAGAATCAAAAAATACCATCAATACATTCAGGGCACAAAGTTTGGCTGCTATGGCCTGGGCTTTTGCCAAATTAGAAATACAAGATAACAAACTTTTTAACCAGATCGGCAGACAAGCGGTAAAAATAATAAATGAATTTTCAACTCATGGTTTGTCCAATATTGCCTGGGCTTTCGCGAAATCTCAATGTAATGATCCGGACCTGTTCCAGAAAATCAGCGATTACGCAAAAAAAAATATTCAGGGATTTATAACCCATAGTATCTCCGCGCTTTTAACAGGTTTTGCGCTAGCCGGTATAGTGGACAAAGAGTTGTTCCGTATAGCAGGTGATGATCTATGCGAGAGGATTCATGAACTTAATCCCTATAGTACCATCGGAATATTGAAATCTTTTGTTACTTTGGGGACCAAACACACAAAATTGTTTTATAGATCGGCTGATATCGCCTGCAAGCAGATTTACTTATATGAGGCACGTCAATTGACTTTGCTGGCCTGGGCATTTGCCAGGGCCGATATCTATAATGAACAGCTCTTTGATTTGATCAGAGAACAAAGTAGACTGAAAATAAAAGAATTTAATTCGCAGGGACTTTCTTTGATCGCCTGGTCCATGGCCAAATTCAGGATTAAAGACGAGAATTTATTAACCTTAATAGGTCGGGAGTCAGATTTGAAGATGGCAGACTTTAATCCTCAAGAACTGGCTAATTTGAGCTTGGCTTATGGTACATTGGGTGTAGTTAATAAAGAATTGATACAAAAAATAAACAGGTACGCCCTGAAGACAATTAAAGAATTTAATTCCCAGTCTTTGTCTATATTAGCCCAGGCCAATCTGTTAAACGATGAATTTGACCCCCGGCTTACTGAAAAAATAATCGGACGTATAAATGAACTGGGACATTTCAAAAGCAAAGAATTATTGAGAGTATATTATTTTTTGCATTATCTGGAATTAAACGGATTTGACTGGCGTGGCAGTCTGCGTACGGAAATAGTAAAAGAAATCGATGAACTGATGATAGCGCAGGAGTTGGATGCTCCGCAATCATCCGCAATACATAAGGTTATTTCGCAGAGCCTCACTAATCTTGGCATTGTGCATAATGATGAATATTTTATGCACGGTTTCTATATTGATTGCGCGGATATAAATTCTAAAATTGCCATCGAGATAGACGGCGTCTACCATCATATGCAGAACGGTGATATAGTAGGTAGGGATTTGTTCAGGGACAGGATGTTGAACCTTATGGGCTGGAAAGTAGCGCGAATTAATGTTACCGACTGGCTGGAGGCTGAAGATAAGGAATTTTTTTTATTGAACTTGATGGCTCCTTTTTATGAAATAGATAAACCCTAGAAATCCCGCTTGCCATTCCATAAATTACGGATTAAAATAATGTTCTGGCGTGAATTACGGTAAAACCAACAAAAAGAAAAACTTACTCGGTCTTAAAGATTTATCCCGTCAGGACATAGAAAATATTCTTCAACAGGCAACTCTTTTCAAAGAAATTTTTAATCGGCCAGTTAAAAAGCTCCCTACCTTACAAAACAAGGTTCTTGTTCCGCTGTTTTATGAGGCCAGCACCAGGACAAAGGCCAGCTTTGACATGGCTATGAAAATGTTGGGGGCAGGTTCGCTGGGTTTTGCAGTACAGACCAGCAGCATCTCCAAAGGCGAAACACTTATCGATACAGTTAAGAACCTCGAATCCATGGGTATTGACGGAATTATAGTCCGGCATAATATGGCCGGAGCCGCTCAACTGATCGCCAATAATGTTAACATTTCGGTTATAAATGCCGGTGACGGTTTTAACGAACATCCCACACAGGCCTTGCTGGACATGTTTACCATGATCGAAGAAAAAGGTTATATTGAGGGGAAAAAAGTAGCGATTATAGGCGATATTTATCACAGCCGTGTAGCCAGGTCCAATATCTGGGGCCTTACCAAATTGGGTGCTAAAGTAGTAGTTTGCGGTCCGCCTTCGCTAATTCCCGAAGGTATTGAAACCATGGGAGTTACGGTTACACATAAAGTGGAAGAAGCCATTGATGGCGCTGATTTCATCAATGTACTCAGGGTACAGTTCGAACGGCAGAAAGGTAATTTCTTCCCCAGCGTACGTGAATACTACAGGGAATATGGAATAACCCCCCAGCGTTTGAAAAAAGCCAAAGATGACGTTATACTGATGCATCCCGGGCCTATGAACAGAGGTATTGAGATCAGTACAGAAGTGGCAGACGGTCCCTATAATGTAATATTGGAACAGGTTAAAAACGGGGTTTCCGTTCGTATGGCGGTTTTATATTTGCTGCTCATGGGAGGATTATAAAAATGTCAGATATACTGTTTAAGAACGCTGTTATAGTCAATCCTGACGGCCAAAGCAAAAAAGATGTACTTGTTTCCGCAGGTAAAGTGCTGGAAATTGCCGACGAAATTGCTGTCAAAAAGAACTACGAAGTTATAAATCTTGAAGGTGCTTATCTTTGCCCCGGTTTTATAGATATGCATGTGCATTTGCGCGAACCCGGTCATGAAGAAAAAGAATCTCTGGCAACCGGTCTGTCCGCGGCAGTACATGGTGGCATTACGGCTGTCTGCACTATGCCCAATACCAATCCGGTTATAGATAATGAACATTTTATAAAATTTTTGATTGATAAAGCCTGGGAGATTAATAAGGCCAAGCTTTACCCGATCGGCAGCATAACCAAAAAGCTGGAAGGTCAGGAACTGAGCGAGATGGCTTCTATGGTCAAAGCCGGAGCGGTGGCTTTTTCCGATGACGGTCAGCCTGTTGAAAATATGCTGGTTCTGAGAAGGGCCCTGCAATATATTAAACCTTATAATAAAGTATTGGTTCTACATTGCGAGAACAAACTGCTCAGTTATGAAGGTGCCATGAATGAAGGAAAGTACTCCACAATTTTAGGTTTGCCAGGTATTCACCGGTCATCCGAAGAAGCAGCAATTGCTCAGAGTATGGAAGTGGCAAAATATTTCGGTCGGATTCATATCGCTCATGTGAGTACCCAAGGGTCTGTAGAATTAATCCGTCAGGCCAAACAGCGTGGTATTCAGGTAACAGCTGAGACAGCGCCGCATTATTTTACACTCACCGAAGAAGCGGTAAAAGACTATAATACCAATTGCAAAATGAACCCGCCCCTGCGTACGGAAGCTGATCGTATTGCTATTATTGAGGGTATTAAGGATGGTACAATCGATGTAATTGCTACTGATCATGCTCCGCATACACTGGATGACAAAAATAAAGAGTTTAATATTGCCGCTTTCGGGATCATCGGGCTGGAAACAGCTGTCATGCTAGCCATGCAGGTTCTGGTAGGGGAAGGAAAAATTCCTTTGGAAACAGTTGTCAGATGCTTTTCCACTAACCCGGCAAATATAATCGGTATCAACAGCGGGTATATAAAACAAGGAAGTGTAGCCGATTTAACAATTATTTCTCCCAATAAAAAATGGGAAATAAAAGAAAGTATGTTTTACTCCAAAAGTAAAAACTCTCCTTTTATTAAAATGAAAGGAACAGGAAAGGCTGTAATGACCGTAGTTAACGGGAACATAGTTTGGAGAGAATAATGAAACAGGAAAAGACTATACTGGTGCTGGAAGACGGCAGATACTTTGAGGGTAGCAGTTTTGGCGCAACCGGAGAAGTAATCGGAGAAGTCGTATTTAATACCTGTATGTCAGGATATCAGGAAGTGCTTACTGACCCATCCTATAAATATCAGATAGTTTGCATGACCTATCCGCTTATTGGAAATTACGGTGTTAATAAGGAAGATGTGGAATCAAACGGAGTGCAGGTTAGCGGTTTTGTTGTCAAAGAATACAGCAAATCATTTTCTAACTATCGTGCTGACGGAAATTTGGACGATTATTTAAAATCGCAAAAAGTAATGGGCATTCAGGGTATAGATACACGGGCGCTAACCAGCCATATCCGTGATAAAGGCGCCATGTTGGGAATAATATCCACTCTGGAAACTGACCCTAAAGTATTACAAAAAAAGTTGCAACATGCTCCCAAGATGACCGGTATGGATCTGGTCAAAGATGTAACCGTGAGCAAGGAATATAGTTTTTCCGATAGGTCTGACTGTAATTTGTTGGCTTATCCTGATGTTAAAACTAAAGGCAAATTTAAAGTAGCGGTTTATGATTATGGTTGCAAACGAAATATATTAAGAAAGCTTAATGACAGAGGCTGTGAGCTAAGAATTTTCCCAGCGCAGAAAAAAGTTCAGGATATTATTAAAGAATACAAACCGGACGGTTTTTTCCTGTCGAACGGCCCAGGCGACCCGGCGGCAGTTTCTTATGCCATTGAAAATGTTAAAGAGTTGATCAAAGAGAGTATCCCTACCTTTGGAATATGTTTGGGGCATCAGATCATAGGTCTGGCGCTGGGCGCGAAAACATTCAAGTTGAAATTCGGTCACCGCGGCGGCAATCAACCTGTAAAAAATATGGCAACCGGCAGAGTCGAAATAGCTTCACAAAACCATGGTTTCGCGATTGATCCCGATACAGTAGATAAAGACACTGTTATTTCGCATATCAATCTGAATGATCAGACAGTGGAAGGGTTATATCATAAAAAATATCCTTTGTTTTCTGTGCAGTACCATCCTGAAGCGTCTCCCGGGCCTCATGACAGTGACTATCTTTTTGACGAGTTTATCGAACTTATGAAAACCAGATGACCGAAAAAGTTTTTACGGTTTCGGAAATTACCCGTTATTTAAAAAATTCAATTGAAAAAGACGCTCAGCTGCAAAGCCTCTGGATACTCGGTGAAGTATCCAATGTCAGATCATATCAGTTTGGTAATCAGCTATATTTCACTTTAAAAGATGAATCGGCACAGATCAGTTGCGTTATTTTTTCATCATATCACCCTTCCTTCGAACTTAAAGATAATATGCAGGTCATAGCCCGGGGAAAAGTATCTGTTTATGAAAAGCGGGGAGTATATACTTTTCAGGTTTATTACCTCGAACCTTCAGGCATTGGTGCGCTGGCTATAGCCTTTGAACAGTTAAAACAAAAACTGGGGAAAGAGGGTTTATTTAACGAGGAATACAAAAAAGCCATTCCACTGTATCCCAGACGTGTTGCTATTGTTACATCACCTACCGGAGCGGCTTTGCATGATGTAGTAGCCACTATACGGTCGCGCAATCAGTCTGTACAGATTTTTATTATTCCCGCTGTAGTGCAGGGTGATGGAGCCGCTGCCAGTATTGTTCGCGGTATTGAAATCGCTAATAGTTATGGCGACCTGGATGTGCTCATTCTGGCCAGGGGTGGAGGCAGCATAGAGGAGCTCTGGGCATTTAATGAAGAAGTTGTCGCGCGGGCTATTTTTAATTCAAAACTTCCGGTTATATCGGCTATCGGGCATGAGGTAGATTTTACAATAGCCGATTTTGTTGCTGATGTCAGGGCCGCTACACCCACTGCCGCGGCTGTAATGGTTTCTTTATCCAAGGATGAATATATACAATACTTTACAGGTTATAAAGAAAAAATAAAGCATATTTTGATAAATAAATTGCAGGAAAAGCAAATGTTCCTTGCTGACTTGAATTATGATCTTTCTTCCGCAATATCACTTATTATTCAAAGAAGAAAAGAAACATTGCTGATATTAAGCACAAGATTAAAAGGCCTGGATCCGATGATTTCCATTAATAAAGGTTATGTCTTAGTTCGTAAAGGCAACAAGATAATCAAATCGGTAAAGGATATTAATCCTGACGATTCCGTCATTCTTAGCTTTCATGACGGTGATATTAGCGCCATTATTCGTTAATTCCAGACTGTTTACACCAATTTTCACCAACTATTGGCACTTTGTTTTTGATTTTTTTTTTGGTGTAATCATTACAACTTATAATTTTTTTGCCCGGGAAAATTGGATGGTCGTAAAGTTTTCAGGGCAGCAACACATTAAAAAAAAAGAATGTAATAAGGTGTTAAATATCTGAATACATACAAAAAATCGCACGATATTTTTAAGTAGGCATTTTGTGAATGGTAAAAAAAATAAACCATGATAAAATAAACAGATGCCTTTCCGACAGACAATATTAAGGAGGAAAGTTAAAATGAAGAAGTTATGGATCATCGCTAGCGTTCTCTTGTTTTCGATACTTTATGCGTCAACAGTTTCCAATGTACAGATTACAAATGTCACGGACACCAAGTTTTGTGTGTCCTGGACCAGCAGTACCTCTGAGCCGGGGACTATTAACTATGGTACCACAGTAGCTCTGGGTACAAGAGTTGGTGATCTCAGGGGGCAAGGCAACTATACCTTGCATTACGTGGAAGTCCCTGTTTCCAACCCAAACACTACTTATAATTTCGCGATAATTTCCGGAGCCACTTCTTCTGGAAATTATACTGTAAAAACAGGGCCCACTCTTTTTTACAGTGATTGGACTTTAAAAGCTGGCGGTGTTTTTGATAGAAATTGGACTGTAACTTCTGATGTACTTTATACTATGTATCTTGAAGACGTTAATAAAAACAGATCGCAACTGCGCAGCGGACTTGCCAACACAGTTAAAAGCAATGGAATACAGGTAGATGGCTGGCAGGCAGAAATCGGTCAGTTTCGCGTACAGGATTTAAGCGCTATTTTTACTTATACTAACGCCGATTTTCTTGTTATCAACAGTGTTAAACAGGACGGGACTTCAGATCAGTTAAGATTTCCTTTAAGCAGAGCAACAGCAAATTATGCTATTACTCCCAATATTTTCCCGGTTATTGAAGATTTTTCAACTGGAGTAAACAAATGGACAGCATCCGGTGCATTGAATTTAATTCCTACTACCAACGCTTTCTGGGGCGCAAATGGTATGCAGGTTAAGATCAATAACGCCAGCAACTATTTCGGAGGCTATGCTTCCAGATATATTTATGACGGTCAGTTTATGGACTGGGGTCAATACAAGTATGTACGTGTTGCCTTAAAAAATATCGGCAATATTGGCGGTCTTGTAAAAATTGATGTTTATGACAATGACAAAGAAACATATTCGGCTGATACAGCTGAAATTTATGAAGTAACCATGAACTTAACTAAAAAGGATGTATGGAAAGAAGTATATATCCCGATCAATAATATTATTTTGAAGAAAGTCAGTGGCAATGTGGATGGTATATTTAATCCAAACCAGATTGTAACCAACAACATTTATCCCGGAGTTCTTATGTTAGGAATGTCTTTTATTGCTAGCTCCGTTGCCGGTAGTATGAACATACTGGTTGACGAGATTCATCTTGTAAACAATTTGTCCTATGGGACAGATGTGAATAACGACGGTGTTGTGGATGCTGTAGAAACTTCTTACGGATTCAGCACAGCTACAACCAATTATATTTTGACGGATACAGACCTTGATGGAATTAGTAACTATGCAGAAATGACCTATGGTACCAGTCCTCTGGTCGCCAATCTGTTTCCAGTAATAGATAATTTTGAAGGTCACGGATATACATGGGTTACAGCAGATTCCTTAAGAACTGCATATGTAAACACAACCGATACATCAGTACCGGCTAACGGAGCCAAATCTATCCAGTTTATGGGTAACGCGGTAAATTACTATGCCGGTTTTGCCAGCGCTTGGGTAAAAGACGGGTCAATAGACTTCAATAAAAGCTATAACAGCTTAAAGTTTGTTGCGCAGAACCTGGGTCAGATCGGCGACAGAATTAAAATTCAGCTGCAGGTTTCCTGCAATACCGGAATTGATAAATGGGAATTTGAACAGGTTTTTAACAACAAAAATCAGTGGTCTTACTTTACAGTACTTTTGAACAAATTCACCCGTACTGCCGACAGCACAGGTGATGGCCTGATGAATATGGCTTCCAATGGTGATAACGGCCGTTTAAATTTAGTAGGAGTTTCCTTGATAAGCCGTACATCTACCGGGTCCATAAGCTTGTACTTTGACAATCTGCAGGCTTCTACAGAAAATATTTCTAACGATACTGACGGTGATGGTTTACCAAACGTCTGGGAAATTGCCCAGGGGTTGGACCCCAATAGCGCGTCAGGTAATAATGGCGCTAACGGCATGCCCGCGGGCGATGGTATTACCAATATTGACAAGTATTTTGCCGGCCTTTCAGCCAATGTAAGATATCCATTCCCAACCATTGAAGACTTTATGCCCACAGTTAACGGCTGGAGCACAACCAATACGTTAAGAGCTGTATATACTACCGGTAACGTAAATCTTTTAGGCAATGCTGTAAATTACTATGTTGGCAACTACAACAAATATGTAGGCAGCTATCTGTTCGATTGGACACCATATGCGTATATTCAGGTTGATTTGCGTAACGATGGCAAACCAGGCGACAAACTGTCCTTGTCAATTATTGATCAGGATACTCCTACCTTCGCAATTATAGCCGGTGGAGCAGACAAGTATTCTATGGACCTGAATTTCCCCGACACAGGTAACTGGCATACATACTATATTCCTGTATCTGCTATGAAGCTCAGCACCAGCCAGGTCGGTAACGGTGTTCAGGATTTCCAGCCTATAGCGCCCAACTATCCGGGTGTAGCTATGATCCTGTTTGATGTAATCAGTCAAATAGCGACAGGTAACGTTGATATCAGAATGGCTTCCATATTACTGACAAAGAATATTGCAGCCAATGCCTTTAAATATGGCGACTATTATGTAACAGGAGTTCAGCCGCAGCAGTCTACAATCAATCTGCAGATCGGTTGGAATATAATCCATACAGGTTTAACCGGTAATTACACAGTTAGCCAGATAGTAAGTTCTATTAACGCTCAGGGTGGTAACGTTGCCGAAGTTTGGAAAATGACGAACGGTTTATGGCAAGTTTATCCTGGAACGAACTTTAATGTAAATTATGGTGAGGCATTATGGGTGAACAGCAGTGTGGTCAGCTTTTATGTACCTCAAGGGCCTATGGCTACCGATAAAATCTACAACTTGGCTTCAGGTTGGAATGGTATAGGTAAAGCACATGGTCAGCCATATACAGTAAAAGAGCTTGGACAGGAAATTAATAGTAGTGGTATCATACTCGAAAGAGTTATGACCCTGCAAAACGGAACAATGATATTCTATGATTTCACTACCAATACTGGTACCAACTTTAACATTGAAAAACTTACCGGATATATGTTGAAACTTACCAACAGCCTGAACTGGCATCCGGCGAAATAAGAGGTAAAAAGTGTTAAAAAAACTATCTAGTATTGCTTTTGTTCTGGTAATCCTAGTCGGGGGTGCTCTCGCGAGCACTCCCGTTTCTATTACTACGGCTAACCATAATCAGAACGGCTTTACAGTAGTTTGGTATTCCAATACCGTGGAAACAGGTAGTGTTTATATTGGAACAACAACAACCAATGTTGTTACGGAAAATACAGATGTTAGAGGATCTTCCTACGCGGATAAGATTCATTATGTTACTATAACCGGACTTAATCCTGCTACTACCTATTATATAGCGGTCAAGTCAGGTTCAACCTTAGACAATAACGGTGGCAATTTTTACCCGGTCATGACATCGCAGGCCAACTTTTCGGCCCCTAACGGTGTTACATATCTGGGTAATGTGCTTGCTTATCAGACAGCGCTACAAGTTACCCATGATGTAATTGTTTTTGCTAAAGCTACCAAGACCAGCAACGGCTCGGTCAGCATGCCGCTGGTCAGTTTATATAATCAGGGTATTTCTACAACACCTTATGATATGCAATATTTTACCAATAATAACTTTGTAGATTCTTCCGGCGCAGCTTTTAACGTAGCGTTAAACTCAGATATGATTACCTTTTACGGCTGGTCGGCAAACGACGGGTTCGGCGGAGACATGTCCAAAACGGCAGTATACAAATCTACCGCGGATATTTCTTTAAGCAGATCGACCATCAGTCCGTCAGGCAACGATACTACGACTCCTAATAGCGTTACAGGTGTTAGCGCGGTATCCGGAGTAGGGCAGATAACCCTTAGCTGGACGCCATCAAATAGCACTAACAATGCAGGAACATTGATCAGGAGAAGTGTAACCGGTTTCCCGGCCTCAGTAACCGATGGAGCGACAATTTATCAGGGGAACGGCAGCAGCTTTATCGATACCAGTCTTACTGCGGGTATTACTTATTATTATGCCTTGTTTGCTTTTAACGGCGGAATTCCGCCTGTTTATGCTCCGGGTGTTACGGCATCAGCTGTAGCCCTGCCCCCTGTTACCACAAACAGCGGAGCCATGCTGGAAAATTTTGAAGACGGTAATAATATAAATCTCTGGGGATTTTATGATTGGACATACGACGATACATTAGCTCCGAATTTTGGAAATTCTACAATTAATATGAGTATTAATAATGTTGACGCTGCAAACGGAACTACATATTCCGCCTATCTGAACTA
>JAQURL010000013.1 GCA_028715625.1 Candidatus Margulisiibacteriota bacterium
CATAAATAGTAATAGTAAAACTCTAAGAAGGACTGAGGTTGGCGGATTCGAAGCCAAGCGAACGCCCGCAAGGGAAGAGCGAACAGGATGTGAGCGGAAGTGAGCAAGGCTGGCCCGGAATGAGCTGACAGGAGGTCTGCGAAAGCAGGGCGAATCCTTTAGTCGCCAAAGCCTTGGCGTCGGCTACCCCTCTCTCCGCCAGTCTTCGCTTAACGACGAACGAAGTGAGGAGTATAGCGAAGACTGGCTCGGCGTAGCTTTAGCTAAGCCGGGCAGCGTAAAAGTTAAGTGTTGTCTTTCAACTCTTCGACTCGGCAAGTCAGCATAACGAAGCCATGCACCCTTTTTTTAACATAAAACCAGTTGACTTTAGATTATTTCAGTAGGATATTGATTCAATCGGGAACGGCTTTGTTCGCGGCTCTCTGGCCTGCAAATACTGTAAGCAAAAAAAAATCGGCTGCCCCGCGGAACAGCTGTTTAATAAAAACAAAAAATGAACTGCACCTTGTGCAAGAAGCCTATCAGTGAGTATAACCCTGAGTTTAATCAGTTAAAAATTGATGAAGCTCACTGCGCGGACATTTGCGCGGAGTGTATTGATAAATTTGTTAAGTGGCAATGGAGCAAAAACGCGAAACTTTTTCCCACAAAAGCAGCCAAAAAGATGTTTGGCAGCAAAACGTGATAAAATAATTCTATGGAAAAGACGTTAATCTTACCACAAAAACAACAAGAACTGGAAAACAGGATGAACGCGCTGGGCATAACAGAAGAAAATCTCGTTGAAAAGTTTATTCTGGGCAGCGGCAAAGGCGGGCAAAAGATCAACAAAACTTTTTCCTGTGTTTATTTAAAGCATATCCCCACGGGTATTGAGGTGAAATGTCAGCAGGATCGTTCCCGGGCCCTTAATCGGTTTATAGCCAGGCGGCTGCTTTGCGATAAAATTGAGTCTTTAATTTTTCAAAAAGAATCAAAAATACAGGCGGAACAAGCAAAAATACGCAAACAAAAGAAAAGACGTTCCCGCAAAACCAAAGAAAAAATACTGCGGGATAAAAAAATTATTTCCCGAAAAAAAGAATCCAGAAAGAATCCAACTGATTAATAGAAAAGACGAAATTTATAATTCAGAAAATATACTGCGACAGCAATTTTATTAAACAGTCTGGAATTGTTAAGAGAATTTTGTATTGTCGGTATTGTTTCTGTCAGCAATTTGTGGTCAGGCAGGGATTCTTCTACCAGATGATCATTTAGAAGTAAGGCTATACGCAACAGTTCGGGCCTTAATTTGCGTTGATAGTTGAATTGCTCAAAAAATAAAGCAGGGAAACGTCCGGAAAATAGTGATTTAATCAGAAGCTCAAATTTTTTATTATATTCTATGGGGATTCCGCCGAACCGCATGCTTCCGGGTGAAACAACAAGACTAAAGTCGTCAGACCCTTTTTTTATTCTGAAACCGAACCAATTATTTTCCAGATTTTTTTTATTAAGCAGTAATTGATTGTTTTGTGCCAATAACTGGTGTGTAATATTTTTCCCCAATAATATTTTTTCGCTTCTGGCATTCCATAAACCTCTTATTGTAGGCCTTTCGGAAATCAGGGAGTTCATCAAGTTCAGATAAACAAAAGAAGAGTTATCATCAAAGAAGACCCCAGTGGCTTCAACTGGCAGGTAATTATTCGAGGAGATAATTTTGGTAAACATAATATAATTGTCGTTAAAAAAGAAAACCCGATGCAAAAAAATAGAAAATTTTAGTACAAATCTTGGTCTGTGTGTGGTTTTTTGAATATGCTATACTTAGGAACTGGAGAAGATAACAGATTAATTATACTGCCGACATATATTCCTGAAAAATTATCTGTAATTATAGAAAACAGAAGGTGTAAGAAATGGAAAAACTTAGAGAATTCAAAGAATTGGGTGTATCGGAAAGAATGCTGCGGGCCCTTAAAAAAAAGGGTTTTGAAGCGCCTACTCCCATTCAGAAGAAGGTCATTCCCTTACTTTTGGAAGGCACAGGTGATATTATCGGTCAGGCGCAGACCGGCACAGGCAAGACAGCCGCTTTTGGCATACCACTTCTGGAAAAGCTGGTGGAAAATAGCGGTTTTACTCAGGCACTGGTACTGGTACCTACCAGAGAACTGGCCATACAGGTCTCGGAAGAATTAAATTCTATTAAAAACGATTCCGCGCTGGTTATTTTTCCTGTTTACGGCGGACAATCAATGGAAATACAGATAAACAAACTGCGTCGCAACGTGGATATTATTGTGGGCACTCCCGGACGTACGCTGGATTTAATCAGAAGAAAAAAAATAATTTTGAATAAAATATCATATTTAATACTGGATGAAGCTGATGAAATGCTGAGCATGGGTTTTATAGAAGATATTGAACTGATTATGAAGAATACCGCTCCGGAGAAAAAGACCCTGCTTTTTTCTGCGACAATACCGGCACCTATAAAAAAGATAGCACAAAAGTATATGCGTAATTCCACACATGTTTCAGTTAACAGCTCAGAAGTAACCACAGTTTTAACCGAACAGATTTACTTTGAAGTGCACTCCGCCGACAGGTTCGAGGCCCTATGCAGGATCATTGATGCTGAAACAGATATGTTCGGTATTATTTTTTGCCGCACCAAACTGGAAGTAGATGAGATTGCCATTAAATTAAAAGAACGAGGTTATAAGGCCGAGGGTTTGCATGGAGACATATCCCAGACCATGAGGGAAAAGATACTAAAGAAATTTCGCAGTCACAACACATCTATTTTGGTGGCAACCGATGTGGCCGCCAGAGGCATAGATATTACAGATTTAACACATGTTATAAATTACTCACTTCCGCAGGATCCTGATTCCTATATTCACCGTATCGGCCGCACAGGCAGGGCAGGTAAAAAGGGAACTGCCATTACTTTTATTACATCTTCCGAATACAGACGGCTAAACTATATAAAAAATCTGATTAATGCCGATATTAGGAAAAAAAAGCTTCCAGCTATTGCGGAACTGATCACCGCAAAAAAAGCAAAAATCAAGCAGGAACTGGAGAGGATAATTATAGCCGGTGAACATCAGGATTACCTGGATTTGGCATCGGAATTAACTGCTGAAAATGATCCCAAAAATATTGTAGCCGCGCTCATAGAGCACATTTATGATGATGAGTTCAAGGAAAGCAGCTACCGGGAAATTAATGATGTTTCAGTTGATATGCAGGGCAAAACCAGGCTTTTTGTAGCTTTGGGCAAGATGGACCGCATGACGCCGCAGAGCCTGGCGCAATTTCTGGCCCGCGAAGGCAACATAGAGCCTTTTTTAATAAAAGATATAAAGGTCTATGACAAGTTTTCCTTTGTTACAGTACCTTTTAATATCGCGGAAAAATTCCTGCAGGTTTCCAACTCCAGAGACAAGAAAAGACAACGGCCGTTAATAACCAAAGCCAGGCCAATGAAGTAGGAAAAGTCTTGCGCATTCAACTATTTCAGGCTTACTTCTGTCATGCTGAGCCTGCTGAGCCTGTCGAAGCATGACACTTAATCTCTTAGTAACAACATAAAAATAAATTAAAAACAAACAATATTCCAACTGTCAATTTATACTAAATTTGCTATTATATTAATAAACCTAAAAGGAGAGGAAGCATGAACCCACTGGCACTTGAATTAAATGAAGTTATAGAGAGAACATCAAAGACTGTTTTTTCTTTGCTGAGCCATAAAGGCAAGCAGATTTATTTCCCCAAAAAAGGAATTCTTGCCCAATCCGCAGACGCGGCAAGCAAAAAAATTAATGCGACCATTGGAACAGCCGTTGAAGACGACGGTTCTCCTATGCGTCTTATGTCTATTGCCAAAGAAATCAATATCAGTCCGGCTGGGGCTTTTCCTTATGCGGCAAGCTATGGTCGTCCGGATATCAGGGAAAAATGGAAAACCATGCTTTTTGAAAAAAATCCTTCGCTTGCAGGGAAAGAAGTAAGTCAGCCGGTGGTGACCAGTGCTCTGACGCATGGTTTAAGCATGGTAAGCTATATGTTTGTGGAGCCGGGTGATGAAGTGGCTGTCTCGGATCTGTGCTGGGATAATTATAGTTTGATTTTTGAAAACGCCAGCGGCGGGCATATTATCACTTATCAATTATTTAAAAATGGCGGATTTGATATGGAATCGATGGAAAAAGTATGTTTTAACGGTAAAATCGGGAAAAAAATTTTGCTTTTAAATTTTCCCAACAACCCTGCCGGATATACCCCGACAACGGATGAAGTGCAGAAAATAGTGGCAGTAATTAAAAAAGCTGCTGATAAAGGAAATAAAATTCTGGTTATTATCGATGACGCTTATTTTGGCCTTGTTTATGAAGATGGTATTGAAAAAGAATCTGTTTTTTCTTATCTTGCAGATTGTCATGAAAATGTTCTGGCCATAAAGGTAGACGGCCCTACAAAAGAGGATTATGTGTGGGGCTTCAGGGTAGGTTTTCTGACCTTTGGTATAAAAGGTGCGACAAAAGAACTTTACAATGTACTTGAGGCCAAAACAGCCGGAGCAATAAGGGGGAATGTTTCAAATTGTTCCAATCTTTCACAGTCTTTGCTGCTCGCCGCCTATAAATCCGCTGAATACGAAAACGAGAAACAGCAGAAATATGAACTTCTCAAGTCTCGTTATGAAGCTGTAAAACAGACATTAAAAGACAATCCGCAATATCAGGATTATTTTGAGGCCATCCCGTTTAATTCGGGATATTTTATGTGTTTGGAATTAAAACATGGCCTGGATGGTGAGAAAGTCAGACAGATTTTATTAAATGATTACGATACCGGCGTTATCTTTATATCCGGGGTAATTCGTGTTGCTTTTTCCTCTGTAAGCAAAGATAAAATACCTCTGCTTTTCGGCAACATTTATGAAGCTTGTAAAAAGGCAAAATAATTAAAATAAACCTTTAAGGTTGTCAGCAAGCTGTTTCAGATTACGCATACCGGTCAGGGCACAGGTTATGCCTGGCTGTTGTATTGTCCAGCAAAGCACTTCGGAGGCAATACTGCGTTTGCTCATTTCAGCCCTGGATTTTAAATCGGCAACCAGTTCGACGCTTTTATTCCAGATTTGATCATTCATAAACTGATAAAAGAATACCTTTGCTTCTTTACGCGAAACATCAGGTTTGGTTTTATATTTCCCGGTTAAAAGTCCGCCATGCAGGGGGCCATAAGCCAGAACACCGATTTTATTTTTTAAAGCGAATTGGACAATTTCATTTTCTATGGTTCGGTCCAGCAGGGAATACTGATGCTGAACGCTGACAAGCTCGCCCAGTGTCAGTGCTTTCTCCAACAAAGAGACCTGATGGTTGCAAAAACCGATATGACGAATAAGGCCTTTATCCTGCAGAATAAGCAGAGCTTCCATAGTCTCTTGAATATCAACCCGTGGATCAGGCCAATGCGGTTGATAAAGATCTATATATTCGGTTTGCAGCCTGCGCAGAGAATCTTCTATTTCTTTAAAAATCTGTTTTTTGGAAAGGTCATGAATAAAACCTTCTTTTAAGCCGCACTTGGTGGCCAGAATAACTTTATCCCGGAAAGGTTTAATGGTTTTACCCACCACAGATTCGGCGTGACCGTTACCGTAGATTGGAGCGGTATCAATAAAATTTATACCATTTTCCAAAGCTGTTTTTATAACAGCTTCAGACTCGCTGTCTTTAACATCGTGCCAGCCTGTTCTGCCTGTTATCCATGACCCCAGTCCGATAACAGAAATGTTGAGGTCAGAGTTTCCTAATTTGCGATACCGCACAACACATCAGCTCCTTTGTTTTTCAAAAACATGATCATTAAACCATTTTTCAAAATCTTCATTAGTCTCAAAGGAAAAACCGAAAACCTGTTTCCATACTGTCTGCGACTCCATGCATAGATAAATAAATTGTTCGGGATTATATTTTTTTATCCGGCCGGTTATTGTTTTATAGGCCCGTACCCTTCTGGGACGCAGATAACGAAGTTTGTTATCATCGCCGACAATAAATTCATCTATAAAGCCGGGGGATTTTTTAAAAAAGGACTGCATAAGACCTTTAGTAAAACGCAAGCAGCCCAGACTTATCCAGCTTATTTTTTCCGCGGGCACATAACGATAAATTAAGTCGATGACTTTTTTATAATCCTTTTCCATTTCTTCATAAAAAATAATCGGATCGAAATGAAAAGATAATTTATAACCGGCTTGTGCCAGTTTTTGAGCTGCTTCCAGACGTTTTAGCAGGGAAGGAGTATTTCTTTCCACTTTTTGAATTATCTTATCAGTGTTTACAGACCAGCCGACAATAATGTTTCCCGGTGGAGTAATAGTCAGCAGATTGCCGACATTCAGCGATTTGGTTTTAAGCTCCAGCAGGATATGGGGATAATCTTTAAAAAAAGAAATCAGCTTTAAAGATATCCCGGAAATATTATCAAGGGCCAGGCTGTCGGTAAACTCGCCGGTCCCAATCCTCATTTTTTCTTTATTAAGCTTTTTCAGCTGTCGTGGCAAATGTAATAACAATTCATCAATATCGGTATAGATAACATGTGCTTTCAGCTCGAAATAATCTTGCAAAATACAGTAGGAACAGGAAAAAGGGCAGTTAATCTCGGTATTCAAAATATAATAATTACAGCAACTATACTCGGTTGTTCCAGGACATTTTTTAAGAAAAGATCCCTTCAATCCTGTTAAAAGCAATACATCCGCCCTGTTGAATTTTTTAATAATATTTTGTTCTTCCGCCGGTTTAAAAAAAGCAACAGGGATATTTTTAAAATGTTTTATTATAGATTTTGTAAAAGGCAGAGCTTTGATTTGTTCATTGACCAGTAAATTTTTAAACGCCCTCACCGATTATCTCCAGAAGGTTTTCTATTTCAGCTTTTTTCTTTTTCAGTTCCAGGCAAATCTTATCAATATCAGCAGGATTTTTAAGCGAAATACAAAGGTCCAGGCAGTTACTTTCAAAATTATCTTTATAGCTGGCCTTCAGGGTGGAGCTGTTAATTTTTTTTAAAGATTGTTCCAGCTTTTCCTTAAGATCCATATATTGAGGGTATCGCAGTTTGCGCAGGTAACGCATGAATTCCTCTGATCTTTTTGAAGATTTAGGCTCAAAATTTTCCAGCAGAGCAAATTTAAAATTTTTGTTTTTTTGTAACTGCAATTCGTAAAGAAGCTGCACAAATTCATAGCTTTGATTGGCATTGAGCCTGAAATTATCGATGATTTCTAATATTTTTTGCTTGTCAGTATTTAAATGTTTTTTTATATAACCAAGAGTTTTCTGAAATTCCAGTTGTTCGGAAAGCCCCAGATTGTTTAAGGTGGAAAAGTTATTCTTTTTTAGATTATTTACACTCACAAAAAAATAAACCAGACGATTAGTTCTGCCTCCTGTTTTGGCTTGACAAAATAAATCAATTAAATAACTATAGACTGATATTATCATGCCACAAGATAAGATAAAACAGTTTTTTCGACATGAACTAATTTTGATTGTTCCTGTACTTCTTTTTTTGTTTTTTTGCAGTTTTCATTTGCAGGATATGTTTGTGTATGACGAGCCTGCATTCGTAGTTTCTTCAATTCCGGTGGATGTTCAGCCTCCCTTATATCAGTCATTGCTTTTATTTTACAGCAGAATGCTGGGTAATACTGAATGGGTTTTCCGCAGTTTCGGGGTGATTTGCAATTTGCTTTCAGCTTTTTTCCTTTACCTGATCGGTGAAAGAATTTATAAGAATATGGGAAAGATGGCAGTGTTTCTATATTTGCTTTTACCGGTAGTTATACAGGGCAGTTTATTGCCCGATATCGACAACTCCTTGCTGACCATGTTCATGCTTCTTTTTACCTTTATATATCTGTGGACATCTGCTACGCTTCAGCGACAGCTCGGTTTTGCTATATTTTTCTTTATACTGCTTTGGACAAAAAACACGACCCCCTATCTTTATCTCATCATCATACCTGTTATGGAATGGTTTCAAACCAAAAAATTATGGTCAGCCGGTCTATCCCTGATTTTGGGACTAATTACAACCGGATTATTTTATATAAGTTTATATTGCTTTTCATTATTTTCACCTGCAAATTATTATGCGGGCGCAATCGGCCATAACAACTCATATTTTTTAGCCGGGCTAAACCAGTTGTTTAGATTAAAAACCATTTTGTTTGTGCTCTATAATATCAATACTTTTGTTTTATGGTGCGGTCCGGTTCTAATTATTCTCGGTTTTTTTTCTATTATGTTTATCAGAAAAGAAAGTTCGCGTCAGAATAAAGGAGCACTGGTGTTTCTATATTTGCAAGCGGTTTTAGTGTCTGCCGGCTATTTTATTATCAAAACTACAGCTGCGGGTTTTCCTAAATATACCTTTCCAGCCTGCGCTTTCTTAAGTCTGTTAGTCGCATATGTTTTTGTGATAAATCATAAAAAATTGTTTGAGTTCAAAATTCGTGATTCAGTCCTTTTTTTGTCAGGCATGGCGGGATGGATTTTTTTTATTCGCGACCCGCTATATTCAGGGCAGGTTTTAAGATTGGAACTTTTTTACATGCCTGGTTTTGCAAATATTGTTTTTCAGCAAATCACGCATTATTTGTTTTTGTATACAATGCTCACCATATTATTCCTGATTTTTTGGCTTATGCTGAAAAATAGTTTAAAAGCAGTTTTATTTTTTTTCCTTTTATATGCGCTAATGACCAATTTTTTCCAGGCCTTTGCATCTTATAATGTACGATATGCTTACGGCGAAAAAGGTTTTTCGGCAGCAACACGTTATTTACAGGCCGGGCATGTCCGTTATAATCAAATTTTAAGCAGATATGACCTGCAATACTATTTATCTGACAGACGACAACTTTATGCCTCAGGCTATGAAACGGTTTTTTCGATAGTTTCTCCTGAAGTATTAAATGAAAGGCTGACCAAAGATAAAAATATAGGGTATTTGAGTTTTCCAGAGTCAGATATAAATGCCAATATTAATCGTGAAAAAGTTTTGGGAATTATTAAGAAACAAGGATTTTCACTGGATCGGAAGCTGGAAGATTATTTAATATATAAAAGATAATAAGCACTTAATAGAAAAGAAACTAGAAATTATTACCAGAAAATTACAAAAAGGTTTATAATTACCATGTTTAGGGGGGTAATTTTATTAAGGGGGCAAGATATGAGTAGAAAAATCAGCATTTTAATTATGGTAATGGTGCTTGCGGCAATAACCTTTGCGGCAGAAGCAAAAACAGTTGCGACATCGGCTCTGGATATAGTAAAAATTGGCAGCGGCATAGATATTAAGCAAGGGGAAAAAGCCAATAATGTCGTCGCTGTAGGTGGGAGTGTTTCCCTGAACGGCGAAGCGCAGCAGGATGTTGTTGCGGTTGGCGGGTCTGTTATTTTGGGCAGCAAGGCTGTAGTCGGAGGAAAAGTTGTATCTGTCGGTGGTTCTATTAATAAAGCCGAGGGCGCCCAAATAAAGGGCAATATGATAGAAACCAAAGCCATGGATGTTTCGACGATTCTTTATGATTTACCCAATAAAAAATGGAAAAAAGTGGAGAAGATATTTAAGGGAGCTGCCTTTATAGGTTTTCTGGCACTTGCTTTATTAATTGTCGCCTTATTTCCCAATCAAATCGGAAAGGTTTCCGTTATTATCGAGAAAAGCCCTGTTAAATCATTTTTGTGGGCAATACTTGGTGTGCTGCTGATCGTTCCTGTTGCCATTCTTCTGGCGATTTCTCTGGTGGGTATATTGTTAATACCTGTAGAATTGGTGCTGGTAGGACTATCAGTATTATTCGGTTATATTGCTACTGCCCAACTTCTAGGCAAGAAAGTAGCAGCAGCCTTAAGAAAAATGAATCTGCCTATCTTCTGGGAAACATTTTGGGGCATAATAGTACTTTGGCTTATAAGCTGGATTCCCTTTGTGGGCGGCTTCATCTGTATGATTGTTAGTCTGCTGGGTTTTGGCGGCGTGCTGAAGCATCTGCTTAACCTGAAAAAATGTTGTTAAAAAAAGGACTCCAATTTTTGGAGACTATCAAATATTATTTGACCGGATTTATTGAAAAGTTGATATAAGCTGTTCTTTTCGATTTAGCAAATTCGTCCGGTGCATCATAAATAAGTTTTTGTGTAATTATGCCGGAAGTTTTCAGGTCAGTTTTAATTTTATCCAAAATACCGAACATTCTGTCGCCGTTAAAATTTGTCGGTACAAATAATTTTATTGACCCGTCAAATGCATCTTTTGCAGGATTAAGAGAATACTCCGGGTTTCCCTCCACAATTATACCGGTGTTGGTGAGATTATTTAAAACAACATTTTTGACCAACCCGTAAAGTTGTTCATCTGATAAAGGTTTCGTCTTATTTGTTATTCTTGTCGGAGTCATTTCTGCGCACATATAAAATCCAACCTGTTTGTTTTCAACGCTCATTATTAGCCTCCTTTTTTAGGCCCGCAAAAGAATTTCTTTGGCAGGTTTGCATAAAATACATTATAATAACTATTGAGAACATTAAATTTATCGGAGAAAAATGAGTAAAGTTGCAATATTAGTTGATGGAGGTTATTACAAAGCCTGTTACTGGCAAAGGTATAAAGAAAACCCCTTGCCAGAAGATCTGCTGAACCACTGCGATAAACTTCTGAACCAGAAAGCTCTGCTT
The DNA here is from genome assembly GCA_028715625.1 of Candidatus Margulisiibacteriota bacterium. NCBI lineage: Bacteria > Bacillati > Candidatus Margulisiibacteriota > Candidatus Margulisiibacteriota bacterium. The sequence continues at coordinate 10,770 of JAQURL010000013.1, forward strand.
AATTACGAACTGCTCAGAATTTATTATTACGATTGTCTGCCTTATGATAAAGATGATGTTCATCCCGTAACCAAAGAAAAAATTTCTTATGCCGAAACTCCTCAGTTTGAACAAAACATGAAATTTTTAAATGAACTTAAGGTCCAGCCGAATATAGCTTTTCGCAAGGGGATACTTAAACTGAACGGCTGGAAAATATCCAGCGAAGGTTTGCGGGATGTAATCAGTCAGCACAGAACGATAAGACCGCAGGATATAAGAGCTGATTTTAAACAAAAACGACTGGATATTAATATAGGACTGGATATTGCCTGGCTGGCAAGCAAACAGCTGGCGGACTGTATTGTTCTAATAACCGGCGATACCGACTTCATTCCTGCCCTGAAGTTTGCCCGTCGCGAAGGAGTCAAGGTTATCGTTAACCTGCTGGCCCCAAGTAACGCGGAGGATTTATATGAACATTCGGATCTGGTTATTAAACTGAAACCGCTTCTCTAAAACATAATCGGATTTTTACTGTTCCTGTCATATAAAAGTTTATATACCCAATAATTACCCAGGACTTTTTTTACATAACCGCGCGTCTGGCCGATTGGAATATTTTCCACATAAAGGTCAATATCATCGAAATTATTAAAATTGCGGGTCATATTTCCGATACCGCAATTATAAACTGCTACACCTTTTATGACACCGATAGTTTTTAAGTAATATTTTAAATGCAACATGCCCATGGTGATATTATCTGACGGGTTTCGCAGACTATAATTTTCCAGCTTTATTTTAGAAGCGATAGCCGCGGCTGTGGCAGGCATTAATTGCATTAATCCCACTGCTCCCGAATAGGATACAGCTTCAGGATTATAACTTGATTCGCCCCTGATTAGCGCCAGAACCAGATAAGGGTCCACTTCATCAGCGCTGATCCGTTGTTCGATAAGGTCCATATATACAAGAGGATATGCCAGATAATTATTTTTTATTCCTTCGTAAGAACGGTAAACATAATAATATTGTTTTTTCTGGATAGCCTGATTTGCGTAATATTCCCAGAGATTTCGGTTATTTTTTATATTATAATAAGAAGTCAGCTCATATATGGCATCATCAAAAGCTTCAGCTGCCAGAAGTTTTTTCAACCTTTGCGGAACATCCTCTGCAGGAATATCTGCCGGGCTGTATTTGATGTCGGAAATGTCGGGTATATATTCTGTTTGAAAAAATGCTCTGTAAGAATAATATGAGTATGGATATAAAGTTTGCAATCGCAACAAATATTGTCTGGAAATATCGGCTTTATCCAGCTTCTCCAAACATTTGGCCTGCCAATAGAGTGAGGCTTCCTGGTACACATCCGCTTCAGAATTTTTAAAAGCTTCGAGAGCTCCATAGTAATCATTCTGGGTGTAAAGCAAAATGCCGCGTTCGAAATAGGTCATGTTTTTGTATTTCCCTGTTTTTTCTAAAAAATCCAGATACCTGAAAGCTTTTTCGAAATTTTTCTTTTTTTTGGCATCGGTATATAAATAAAAAGCAGCGTCGGAAGCCAGTGAACTTTCCGGATAATTCTCCAGAATTTGATCATACATGAACTTTTTTTCTTCTTCATCATGTAAAACCGCAGAATAATAAAATTTTTCAGCCGAATTAGGAAGTGCACTAAAAAGTTCGAGAGTTCTGTTTTTTGTGCCGATAACAAGGCTGCAACGCGCGACATATAAGGGAATGGACGAATCAATTGAGGAAGTTGTGGGAATTGATTCAAAACATTTCACGGCTTCATTATAATTGCCTTGCTCAAAGAAGTGTTTGCCAAGCCAGATAAGTTGTTCGGGAGTTTGCGGCTCACCATGATAATAACTGATAATATTTTTCAGATTTTTTCTGGAAATGGAAAAAGGAAGCTTCTCGTTACTGGCTGGATAGATGTTGGCGCTGGCTGCTTCATTATAAAGTTTCCCTCGTAATGCGCAATAAGCCTCATAATAGCTGGAATAAGGATACAAGACAGAGCCTTCCCCGATATCATGAAAAGCTAAATACGCCTTTTGGTATTCCCCGGTTTTTAATAGTTGTTTACCATCTTTATAATTGGAAACATCAGAAGCCAGAATAACCGCAAAACATACAAATAATACAAAAAAAATATTTTTTAGCATACTTTAATCACCCTTATTATTGTAAGTAAAATTAACAATAGTGCAACTGCTATCTTCGATATTGTTTATTGTCGGGAATTCGTTTATTATCGAAAAACGACAGGAGTTTTTAAATGGATTTTGTTAAGAAGATTTTCCGTACACTGAAGTATAAAAATTACCGTATTTTTTTTACAACACAAATTGTTTCCCTGATCGGGATATGGATGCAGCAGATTGCTATGATCTGGTTAATTTACAGGCTTACAAATTCTTTGATTTTACTTGGACTGATGGGTTTTTTGAGCCAGATACCATCTCTGTTTATATCGCCTGTTGCCGGTGTTTTTGCAGACAGACACGATAAAAAAAGGTTGCTTATTTTCACCCAGATATTGTTCGCGGTGATTGCCTTGTTTTTCGCTTATCTGGTTTATAGAAACGAGCTGCATATTCATTATTTCTTGATATTGGGACTGATTTTTGGATTTATTAATGCCTTTGATATCCCAGTACGCCAGTCTTTTTTTATAGAGTTGATAGACAATAAAAAAGATGTTACCAATGCCGTAGCCTTGAACTCTGTGGCCTTTCACGGGGCAAGATTAATCGGACCGGCCATCGCGGGATTTATTATTAAATGGTTAGGTGAAGACATTTGTTTTTTATTAAACGGACTGAGCTACATCCCGGTTATTCTGGCATTGATGTTTATGATAAAGATACCCGCTATAGCGCTGGAGAAACAAAAAAAGGTAACAATATATTTCCATTTTCAGGAAGGTATTCAATATATCATTAAGAGCAGAGTGATATTGCCAATTATTACTCTTGTGGGGATTATAAGTCTTATGGGTATGTCTTATGTTGTATTATTGCCTGCCTTTGTAAAGGAAGTCTATCATGGTGATTCTGCATTGTTGGGTTTTTTTATGAGCGCTGCTGGAGCCGGGGCACTAACTGGGGCCATATATCTGGCTTCCAGAGAAAAAGTAACAAACCTGGTTTATTTAATGGTCATAACTTCCGGTATTCTGGGGTTCAGCCTGGTTACTTTTTCCATAGCTCATAACGTTTATCTTTCTTTAATCATGCTCATTTGTGTGGGATTCAGTATGATGATGCAGCTCGGTGGCAGCAATGTTTTACTGCAGACTATAACCGAGAACAAATTGCGCGGGCGAATAATGAGTATATATTCAATTGCCTTTGCCGGCACGGTGCCAATCGGCAATTTGCTGGCGGGTTTTATTTCGCACAATATCGGCATCCGGCTTACGCTTTCCCTGGGGGGCTTATGTTGTTTGTTGGCAGGGATATGGTTTAACACGCACATTCCCGGAGTGAGAGAAACTGTCAGAAAAATCTATTCTGAGTTTTGACCATTTATTTTTGGAACCTTTGCATTAAAGAGGTTCATGGCTTTTTCAAATCCTTCTGCTACAATAGTTTTAATAATATCCGGCATCTGCTTCAGGCTGTGATAAATAACTGTTGATTCTTCCGGAGTAAAGTTGTTTAAAACAAAATTATGCAGACTGTAGATAGGATCAGCGCTTTTTATTCCAATCCGTATTCTACCGAAATTGTCACTAATCTGGGAGATTATTGATTCTACACCGTTGTGCCCGCCCGATGAACCTTTTTTTCTGATACGGATTTGCCCGCAGGGCAGGGCAATATCATCATAAATTATAATAATATGGGCTTCAGGAATTTTAAAAAATGATTTGATCCAAATCGCAGCTGTTCCGCTGTTATTCATAAAAGTAGTAGGCTTAACCAGATAAATTCTGGCTCCCTTTTGCTGGGTGAGAACATAAGAACATAATTTTTTCTCCTGCTTGAACTTGCCTGTGTTCCAGGCTTTTGTAAGAGCATCGATAGCCATAAATCCGGCGTTATGACGGGTATGTTCATATTCAGGGCCTGGGTTGCCAAGTCCGATAACAGCATAAATATTTTGATCATTTGCCATAACTATCCTTTAAACTTAAAATGTACGAAAATCCTGCCGAAATTTTTGTCGTCTTTTTCCAGCCGATGATAGAGCTTTTTTATTTCCGGACGGTTAAGAAAGCGCAGCACGCTTTTTTTAAGTTGCCCACTACCTTTGCCCGGAATAATTTCCACCAGTTCTATTTTTTTCCCCAGTGCCTCATCAATAAGCTCGTTTAATTCTTTTTCTATAAGAGCTCCTTTGTTAAAAATGTCATGCAGGTCAAGTTTTAGTTTGGCCATTACTTAAAAAGTATAACAAAGAGGGTCCAATTATTCTAGAAGCATATATATTACAATCTACAGAACAACAGGCACATCCCTTTTTTCCCAGTATCTGCTTCCATAGTTAAAAAGTATTTGAGAATTTTGGTTTATTCTGCGGTTACTTATGCACACAATTCTCCACATGCCTGATTTTTCATGAAAAAAAAGTATTCGCGAGGCATTTGGCCTATAGGAGTGATTTGCGTAACGGGCGTAGTTGCCGGCCGGCTCGGCGTCCACATCAGTGCGAAAAAGGGTTTTAACAGATTCTGCGGGTATATCCCTAAAAGGCGTCCTGTTATGGAGATAGGCACTTTCAGGGTTTTGATTTGATGGGATAATGATGCCGGTATATTCAATAAAGGGGGTTAACGGCGGTATTGCTTGGTCTCTGGCAAAAAGTCCGAATCCGATTTCATTATTTATGTGTTTGATATATAAAGGAACATTAAACCCGTTATCCAGGGCGCACTTACATTTGTTTAACAACCATGCTTTTTTATAACTATAGGGGCTAAAGGGGTTAAATCTTTTTTTAGGTATGGTTTTATACAGTTGTCGTTCCTGATCAAGCAGGTTGACAGTGATGTCCGGGTGAACAAGCGGTTTATTGGTCCAGGCGACATTATATTCGGAAAGAAATACTAGAGGAGTAAGAGCGTTTATTCTTTTTCCGGAATAAACATGAATTCTTTCCTGCGGATCAATGAATCTGCAAAACACGGAGTAATCCCGGATATTGAACGATTTTTGAAGAGAAATAGTTTTAAGTTTTAGCAAATAAATCCACCATAAATTTATCGTGAAAAAAAACATTTCAGTTCAAAAAATATTGTCCAAAAATACGCTTTCCTGGAAATAGTGTATAATAATGCCGGGAAATATTATGCGCTATCAATCATACAATAATCGGGGAAATTACTTCTGGCTGATAATGATGCTTATCCTTATTTTCGGGGGAGCCAGGTTCTTCATGTTATTCTTGGGGATTGTTTTCCTTCTTTTTCCTTTGCTGATATTTATTTTTGTACTTTTTACCCTTTTTAATATTATTAATAAAAACAGTCATATATATACCTATACCAGCACACAAACTCCCGAGCATAATAAATTTGTGGAGCTTCTGGCCAGGATATCCGCGCATCTGATGAACGCAGACGGCAAGGTTGAGCCCATAGAAATTCAAACATTCAAAAATTTTTTTGTAACCAGACTGGGTTTTTCCAATAACGCACTGCTGCTTGTAGAAGATTTGCTGAAAAAAGAGTTGAAAAAAGAACACAATCTGAACGAGCTGGCAGATGAGATTAATCACCAGTTTAATTATGACTTGAAATGTGTAATGCTGGATTTGCTGTACCAAATAGCCTATTGCGATTTTGAACTTCACGACACAGAAGAAAAAATGCTGCACGAGATAGCCAGTCTTCTGCAAATCAGTTATGAAGACGTAAACTTTATAATCAGACGTTATCAAAGAGCATCATCAGGCGTAGCAAGTTCAGAGGAAGAAGATAGATATTTCAGGATATTGGGATTGCAGCGCGGGGCTACGCAGGAGGAAATACGTGACACATACAGAATCCTGGTAAAGAAATTTCATCCGGACGTTGTAAGTCATTTGGGAGAGGAGTTTAAAAAAGCCAATGAAACCAAGCTTAAAGAAATCACCGAGGCGTATCAGAAATTAAAAAAATGATAGCCCAAAAAAAAGAAATGTTGTAAACTTTATCTCTTGTTAAATATTTGTTAAGTAAGGAAAATTTTTGTAAAGGAGAGAGTATATGAAAAAAGTATGGTTAGTTTTAGTTGTAGTGCTGTCGTTTTTCCTTTTTATGGGATTGAAGCTTAATCTGGCAGGCAGCGATAAAGTTATCCTTAAGGTTGGCGATACAAAGCTTACGCAGGATGAGATTAATGAGAAGCTGAACACTATGCCTCCTCAATATAAGGAGTATTATAGTAGTCCCGAAGGGAAAAAGCTGCTTATTGATAACCTGAAAAAAGAAATGCTGGTTTATGAAATGGCCAAGAAAGATAATTATTCCAACAACAAAGATGTGCTGGATCAGATGGAAAAAGTGAAAAGACAGGTAATAGTTGCTATTTATTTAAGAGATAAAATAGATAAAAAAAGTGAAGTTACCGAAGCTGATGTTAAGAAGTATTTCAAAGACCATAAAGATGAATTCAAAAGCAAGGACCAGGTTAAGGCCAAACATATTTTGGTGAAAACCGAAGAAGAGGCCAAAGGTCTTATCGCCAAATTAAATAAAGGCGAAGATTTCGGTAAACTGGCTACCGAGTATTCTCTTGACCCGTCCGGAAAAACCAATCAGGGTGACTTGGGCTGGTTTTCCAAGGGACAAATGGTAAAGCCATTTGAAACAGCCGCTTTCGCTCTGGAAAAAGGCGCTTATACAAAAGAACCCGTTCAAACCCAGTACGGCTGGCATATCATTCTGGTCGAAGACAAGAAGCCGGCCCAGGACCTGGTTTATGATGACGTCAAGGAAGATGTTAAAGTTTTTCTAACTCAGAAGAAACAAAAGGAAATGCTGGACGAACTGGTCATGAACGCCGAAAAGAAAATCAAAGTTGAAGATCATTCTGAACAATTACTGTTAAAAGTAGAACCACCAAAAGAAACTACAAAGAAGTAAAAAAATTTTTGAAAATGAATTTAAAAACAGCCTCTGCCCGGAGGCTGTTTTTTTCTTACCATGAATAATCGACCCTTAATCGCCTGCAAATCATATGCCAAAATAAACCTGTTCCTGGATATCCTGGGCAGAGACGACGGAATGCATAATCTGCTGATGGTTATGCAGTCTGTGTCTTTGCATGATATTTTAGAGTTCTTTCTGGAAAAACGACCAGGCATTTTTATAGAAAGTAATAATCGAGATATTCTGGAAAATAATATAATCCAAAAAGTGTATGAACGTATGCGGAAAGATTATCCCGGAAAGATTACAAATGGTTTTAGAATAAAGATTCAAAAAAATATTCCTCTTGGGGCTGGCCTGGGCGGTGGGAGCTCAAATGCCGCGGCTGCCATAGAAGTATTTAACAAGTTTTATAAGTTGGGATTAAAAGGGGAAGAGCTGACGAAATTTAATTACTCCATAGGGTCGGATGTAAATTTTTGTTATAGCGGCGGAACAAAATGCGTGTCTGGTAAAGGAGAACAAATGACCGGTTTTTATTCTCCCTATAAATATTTTTTGCTCGTGAACCCGGATATTCATATTTCCACGAAAGAAGCTTATCGACTGTGGGATACTCAACAAAAAAAATACCAGCCGTTATATAAAAGCGCGGAAGAAATTGGAGAATTGAAAACTCTGTATAATGCTTTTGAGTCTATAATACTGCCCATGTACCCGGAAATTGGGAGGGTTAAGGAAAAATTATTGGCCGCCGGAGCAACCCATGCACTTATGACCGGATCTGGTTCTACGGTATTTGGAATATTTGATAATAAAAATTCTTTAAAAAGTGCTTTTGTCAGCATAAAAAAAACCTATAAAAACGCTGTAATGGCAAGGAGAATTAATAAAGGAAAATCTTTTTTAAAAAACAGCGTTTTTTTTGTTGACTGACCCAGAACATTACGGTACAATTCCATCCTGCCACTTTAACGGCATAGGAAATTGAAAATTGAATAGCAAACCCTTCAATTCGTTTTGTTTAACTAAAAAAACTTTCTAATTAACTGAGAGTTTGATCCTGGCTCAGGATTAACGCTGGAGGCGTGCCTAACACATGCAAGTCGAGCGAGAACGAGTCTGTAGCAATACAGATGTCGCTAAGCGGCGGACGGGTGAGTAATACATAAGCAACTTATCTGCTTGTTGGGGATAACCTTGGGAAACCAGGGCTAATACCGAATAAGCTTGTTTTAACGCATGTTAAAACAAGGAAAGGTTTCGATCGCGAGCAGAGAGGCTTATGTCCGATTAGCTAGTTGGCAAGGTAACGGCTTACCAAGGCAATGATCGGTAGCTGGTCTGAGAAGATGGTCAGCCACACTGGAACTGAGACACGGTCCAGACTCCTACGGGAGGCAGCAGTGAGGAATTTTGCGCAATGGAGGAAACTCTGACGCAGCGACGCCTCGTGAATGATGAAGTCTTTCGGGATGTAAAGTTCTGTCGGTGGGGAAGATGATGACGGTACCCACAAAGGAAGCACCGGCTAACTACGTGCCAGCAGCCGCGGTAATACGTAGGGTGCAAGCGTTATCCGGATTTATTGGGCGTAAAGGGTGCGTAGGCGGCCAAGTATGTTAGGTGTGAAAGCTATAGGCTCAACCTGTAGTTGCGCCTAAAACTGCTTGGCTAGAGGATGCTAGAGGAAAGCGGAACTCGCGGTGTAGCGGTGAAATGCGTAGATATCGCGAGGAACACCAGTGGCGAAGGCGGCTTTCTGGGGCATTTCTGACGCTGAGGCACGAAAGCATGGGGAGCAAACAGGATTAGATACCCTGGTAGTCCATGCTGTAAACTATGGTCATTAGGTATAGGGAGATCGACCCTCTCTGTGCCGCAGCTAACGCGTTAAATGACCCGCCTGGGGAGTACGAACGCAAGTTTAAAACTCAAAGGAATTGACGGGGGCCCGCACAAGCAGTGGAGCATGTGGTTTAATTCGATGGTACGCGAAGAACCTTACCTGGGTTTGAAATCTCCGGAACTCTCTAGAGATAGAGGGGTGCCTTCGGGAGCCGGATGACAGGTGCTGCATGGTTGTCGTCAGCTCGTGTCGTGAGATGTTGGGTTAAGTCCCGCAACGAGCGCAACCCCTATCTTATGTTGCTAACACGTCATGGTGAGCACTCATACGAAACAGCCTATGGAAAATAGGAGGAAGGTGGGGATGACGTCAAATCCTCATGGCCCTTATGCCCAGGGCTACACACATGCTACAATGGGTGGTACAGAGAGTTGCAAAACCGCGAGGTTAAGCTAATCTCAAAAAACCACTCTCAGTTCGGATTGAAGGCTGCAACTCGCCTTCATGAAGCCGGAATTGCTAGTAATCGCAGATCAGCTACGCTGCGGTGAATACGTTCTCGGGCCTTGTACACACCGCCCGTCACACCATGAAAGTCGGATACGCCCAAAATGGGTGAGCCAACCCTCACGGGAGGCAGCCCCCTAAGGCGGAGCCGATAATTGGGGTGAAGTCGTAACAAGGTAGCCGTACCGGAAGGTGTGGCTGGATCACCTCCTTTCTAAGGAGAACCATTTTTGTATCTCACGTACAAAATAGGCCGAAAGGGTTTGCTATTCAACTTTGAGTTTCCTATGCTATAGGCATTGCAAATTGTTGATTAAGGGCTTATAGCTCAGGTGGTTTAGAGCGCACGCCTGATAAGCGTGAGGTCCCTGGTTCAAGTCCAGGTAGGCCCACCATACTACGCTCTCGTCACTCGAGCTTCGTTTGGCAAGCCATAGAAATTATGGTTTTCCGGCGCGGTTAAGTGTAGCATAACAGATTAAACTGTTATAACTACCCTGAGTATAAGAGTGAACGGGCTGCCAGGATTTAGATAAGGCAAAGGGAGTATGCTCTCCTAAGCTTTGGCGTAGGAGGGGGTGTAGCTCAGTTGGTAGAGCGACTGCCTTGCACGCAGTAGGTCATCGGTTCGATTCCGTTCACCTCCACCAAGTATCGTTAATCAACGATATGCGGATTTAAATAATAACTGCCACTATGGCGAAATTTAGTTTGTTATTACTTTAAAAATCATTCTCTGCAAAGAGATTTGATAGGCTTCTCGATTACGAGATAGCAAATTGATAATTTAGTGTTTCTTCAAATTAAGGGTAAAAAAATATACCAATTTATCTCAAGCCTTTATTGTGAATCGAGCGAATAGGTTAAGATACTAAGGGCGCATGGTGGATACCTTGGCACTGACTGACGATGAAGGACGTGGTTAGCTGCGATAAGCTTCGGGTAGCTGCTAACAGCATTAATCCGAAGATTTCCGAATGGGGAAACCCTGCCAGAGTAATGTCTGGCAACTATTATCTGAATTCATAGGATATTAGAGGCAACCAGGGGAACTGAAACATCTAAGTACCCTGTGGAAAAGAAATCAACCGAGATTCTCCTAGTAGTGGCGAGCGAACGGGGAAGAGCCTAAACCTGATGTATGTTAGTAACTTGCAGGTGCTGTATATCAGGGGTTGCGAGACTTAATGTGCCAGAGCTGCTAATCTGGCGTGAAGTTACAAAGGTTTATATTAGCAAAAGTAAGCTGGAAAGCTTTACCATAGTAGGTGATAGTCCTGTATGCGACAATGTAAACTCTTCATAATTTTGTTCTCAAGTACCATGGGACACGTGGAATCCCGTGGGAATCTGGGGAGCCCACTCTCCAAGGCTAAATACACGTCAGTGACCGATAGTGAACCAGTACCGCGAGGGAAAGGTGAAAAGAACCCCGGAAGGGGAGTGAAATAGAACATGAAACCGTGTGCCTACAAACAATTGGAGTCCCGTTTAGCGGGATGACAATGTGCCTATTGAAGAATGAGCCGGCGAGTTACGGTCAGCAGCAAGGTTAAGGTTTATGCCGGAGCCAGAGCGAAAGCGAGTCTGAATAGGGCGTTAGTTGCTGATTGTAGACCCGAAACTGGGTGATCTATCCATGGGCAGGTTGAAGCCCGTGTAAAAGCGGGTGGAGGACCGAACCAGTTGATATTGAAAAATCTTTGGATGACCTGTGGATAGGGCTGAAATTGCAATCGAACCCAGAGATAGCTGGTTCTCTCCGAAATGTCTTTAGGGACAGCCTCGGACGAAGATTAGCAGAGGTAGAGCTCTGTTTGAGCTAGGGGCCTCACCAGGGTTACCAAACTCAGGCAAACTACGAATGCTGCTAATTAATATCCGGGAGTGAGAACGCGAGGGATAAGCTTCGCGCTCAAAAGGGAAACAACCCAGACCATCAGCTAATGTCCCCAAATGTATGCTAAGTGTGAAAAGAGGTGAAGTCGCTCAGACAGCCAGGATGTTGGCTTAGAAGCAGCCATCATTTAAAGAAAGCGTAATAGCTCACTGGTCGAGCGATTTTGCGCTGAAGATTTAACGGGGCTCAAGCATACTACTGAAGCTATGGATCTGTATCGCAAGATACAGGTGGTAGGAGAGCGTTCCATCTTAGGATGAAGTCAATGCGGAAGCATTGGTGGACGAAATGGAAGTGAGAATGCCGGCATGAGTAACGAAAAAATAAGTGAGAATCTTATTCGCCGATAACCTAAGGTTTCCTGGGCAAGGCTCGTCCTCCCAGGGTAAGTCGGTCCTAAGATGAGGCCGAAGGGCGTAGTCGATGGGCAACAGGTTAATATTCCTGTACTACCTGATTTTGTTTGACCAATGGGGTGACACAGTAGGATATGTTGGCCACTTATTGGATTGTGGTGCAAGTATGTAGGGAGAGAGAATAGGCAAATCCGTTCTCTCATTAATCCTGAGGTATTACGCCGAGCCCGTAAGGGTGAAGCAATTGACTCCACACTGGCGAGAAAAACCTCTAGGGAGAAATCAGGTATCCGTACTAAAACCGACACAGGTAGGTAAGTAGAAAATACTAAGGCGCGCGAGATAACCCTCGTTAAGGAACTCGGCAAAATGACTCCGTAACTTCGGGAGAAGGAGTGCCATTGTAGAGTGAAGGTTTTTACAACTGGAGCTTGAAATGGTTGCAGTGAAACGTCCCAGGCGACTGTTTACCAAAAACACAGGTCTCTGCTAAACCGTAAGGTGATGTATAGGGGCTGACGCCTGCCCAGTGCTGGAAGGTCAAGAGGAGGTGTTAGCCGCAAGGCGAAGCAGCGAATCAAAGCCCCAGTGAACGGCGGCCGTAACTATAACGGTCCTAAGGTAGCGAAATTCCTTGTCGGGTAAGTTCCGACCCGCACGAAAGGCGTAACGATCTGGGAGCTGTCTCAACGAGGGGCTCGGTGAAATTGGATTATCAGTGAAGATACTGATTACCCGCAATAGGACAGAAAGACCCCGTGGAGCTTTACTGTACCTTGACTTTGAATTTTTGAATTTCATGTGCAGGATAGGTGGGAGGCTTTGAAGCAGGAGCGTCAGCTTCTGCTGAGCCGTCGTTGAGATACCACCCTTGAAATTTAGGAATTCTAACTTTGGCCGTGATCCGGTCAGAGGACAGAGTTTGGGAGGCAGTTTGACTGGGGCGGTCGCCTCCAAAAAAGTAACGGAGGTGCTCAAAGGTTCCCTCAGGACGATTGGAAACCGTCCATAGAGTGTAAGGGCATAAGGGAGCTTAACTGCGAGACTGACATGTCGAGCAGGGACGAAAGTCGGACCTAGTGATCCGGTGACGCCGCGTGGAAGGGTCATCGCTCAACGGATAAAAGTTACCCCGGGGATAACAGGCTTATTCCTCCCAAGAGTTCACATCGACGGAGGAGTTTGGCACCTCGATGTCGGATCGTCACATCCTGGAGCTGGAGCAGGTTCCAAGGGTTGGGCTGTTCGCCCATTAAAGTGGTACGCGATCTGGGTTCAGAACGTCGTGAGACAGTTCGGTCCATATCCATTGTGGGCGCAGGAAATTTGAGGGGAGTTGTTCTTAGTACGAGAGGACCGGAATGAACAGACCTCTGGTGTACCGGTTGTCGCGCCAGCGGCATACGCCGGGTAGCTACGTCTGGACTGGATAAGCGCTGAAAGCATCTAAGCACGAAGCCAACCCCAAGATTAGATTTCCCATTCCATAAGGAAGTAAGACCTCTAGAAGACTACTAGGTTGATAGGTCAGGGGTGTAAGCGCAGCAATGCGTTAAGCTGACTGATACTAATTGGTCGAGGTCTTAACCTATTCTTTCTCGGTTTACAATAAAGGATTGTGCAGGTATATTTTATTAATTTGAAAAACACGAAATTATTAAGCAAGTATGTAAAAGCTTGCTGGTGACTATAGCGAAGGTGAAACACCTGTTCCCATCCCGAACACAGAAGTTAAGCCCTTCAGCGCTGATGGTACTGCATGGGAAACTTTGTGGGAGAGTAAGTCGTTGCCAGCAAGCTTTTTTTGTTTCTATTAAAATCAAGACGCTAACTTTGTTGTCTTCGTCAGAAGCTCTTCCCCGTACGTTTCAGTACTGTCTCATCGCTTCTTCCTCGACGCCTCGTTATCGCCATGATTTTAATGAAACATAGAGCAGCTTATTCAGAGCGTAGTAGAGTAATATAAAAGATTAAAACCATAAACCAATTTTATGCGAGAAAAGAATTTAGCTAATTCGTTTATCTTTGTACTGCGATATATAAAAGTTATATAATCCTCAACATGAAAACAATCTATGCTATCGGTGATATACATGGCCAGCTGGAAATGCTCACTGCGCTTATCAAGAAAATAAATTTAAAACCCGATGACCTTTTAATTTTTCTGGGAGATTATATCGACAGAGGGCCTGATCCTCGTGGTGTTATTGATTATCTTCTTGGTTTGGCCGAAACACAGGAGTGCATATTCCTGAAAGGCAATCATGAGGACATGATGCTCAGGGCTTTGGCCGGAGATGCTTCTTATTATCAAATGTGGATGTTAAATGGCGGAGAAAAAACAATAAACAGTTATGGTCGCGAAACAGAAATTATAAGATTACATGGGAAATTTTTTCAAACGCTTCTGCCTTATTATTCAACAGACAAATATTTTTTTGTACACGCCGGCATTAATCCCAATAAACCTTTAAATAAACAAACGGAACATGACCTGCTCTGGATAAGGGAGGAGTTTATCAATAACCCTACTCATATTGATAAAAAAGTAATTTTCGGTCATACGCATTACAACGAACCGTTAGTTTTAAAGGATAAAATCGGCATCGATACCAGCGCGGCCTGGGGAGGGCCTTTAACAGCGATAATGCTGCCCGCAGAGAGGTTTATCTGCGTAAAAAATAATTTGCCACATTAGCCTCGGCTCAATATAATTGAGTCTATGGATAACAAATTTTCAAAAAAAATAATTGATGGAAAGCTTGCAGCGGCTCAAATAAAGCAGGAAGTTATTAAACAGGTAAAAGGGCTGAAAAAAAGGGGGATTACTCCCGGGCTTACAGTTATTATTGTTGGTGAAAATCAGGCTTCTCAGGTATATGTGCGCAATAAGGAAAAAGACGCATCTGAAGTCGGTTTCAAGTCTGAAGTTATAAAACTGGATAAAGATATCAGTGAACAGAAATTATTGCAATTAATAAAAAAATTAAACAGCGACAAAACCGTACACGGCCTTCTGGTGCAGCTGCCGTTACCTCGGCACATTAATGAATCCAAAGTGATAAATACAATAAGTCCGGAAAAAGATGTTGACGGCTTTCATCCCATAAATATCGGTAAACTGGTAACCGGAGACGAAACCGGCTTTGTCTCCTGCACACCTGGCGGCATAATCTGGTTGCTTAAAAGTGCAGGCATTGATTTGGAAGGAAAAGAGGCAGTCATTGTAGGCCGCAGCAACATAGTCGGCAAGCCAATGATTCATTTGTTGTTACGTGAAAACGCTACTGTAACGGTTTGTCATTCCCGCACTGTTAATTTGGCCGAAGTTTGCAAACGGGCTGATGTGCTTATTGCCGCAGTAGGAAAAAGCAGGTTGATAAAAAAAGAATTTGTAAAAAAAGGCGCCGTAGTTGTGGATGTGGGTATTAACCGTGAAGAAAAAGGTTTATGCGGAGATGTGGATTGCGAAGAGGTAATGCCGTTTGTATCCAGGATCACACCTGTGCCCGGCGGGGTTGGCCCAATGACCAGGGCGATGCTGCTTCTTAATACCATAAAAGCAGTAAAACTACAAAATGGCCTCGAGTGAGCTCTTTGAGCAAATTTACAAAATTGTTAGAAAAATTCCCAAAGGTAAAGTGACGAGTTACGGAGTAATCGCCAAGATACTAGGTGTTAACCCCAGAGTGGTAGGCTATGCATTGCATCGGAATCCCTCAGCAGAGAAAACACCATGCCACAGGGTGGTTTTTAAAGACGGCTCTTTGACTCCCGGTTATGTGTTCGGCGGAGAGGGAGCGCAAAGGGAACTGCTTCAAAAAGAAGGAGTTAAATTTAATAAATCAGGCCAGGTAGACCAAAAATATTTGTGGAACATCCGGATTTAGCTGTTTTTTCCCAAACTTTGTACATATTTTTGTAGTTCATATAGCCTGATTAGCTTTTCCTGCGATGTTAAGTCTGTTATTCTTTCTCTGATTTTTTCGGCATTGATGTCTTGCCTGAATTCAAAAAAATTACCGGCACAGCATTTTATTTCTTTGCCAGCAATCCCGAATATTTTTTTTATATCTGTATGACTGGGCAACATTGATTCTGCTTGGGTTTCAGATATTACACCCCATTTAGGGAAAAAGTAATTATTAAGAGCAATTTCCCAAAACATAGTCGGATTAAGGTCATCATCAAATGTTCGGGCAATTTTAACAAGAAGCTCATATTGTCTCTTTTCCAATAATAAATTTATAAAATCCCTGCTTGTACAGCCGGCCAAATGAAAATTTACAAACATATAGGCAGTCTCCCATTTCTCAAACCATTTTTGCATTAAGTTAAAAACCCTGAATTGCTGGGTTTCGACCTTTATCAGATATGTTAAGATTTCGTTTATCAAGCGTCTGCAGGAGATGGAGTCTTTATCCCGATAAAAGAAGTCACCCATCATTCCGGCTTCACCTCTTTGGAACAATTCCTGTATGACTTTAGTGTCTAGAGTTTCCAGCGCTCCCATAATCGTTAAATAATATTTTTGTCTAATGCCTTCAAATGCGTCGATGAAAACTTTTCTTTTGTCTGCGATTATTTTCTTTTTCATGCTAACCTCCATTTTTATTAATAATGATATTTCGCATTATGTTTGTAGAAAATTCACTATATTTTTGTAGAATTTCTACAAAAATGTTATGATTATATTGTGATTACGCAAAAAGAGCTGGCTAAAAAATGTGGAGTATCGGTGTCTGCGGTATCCGCAGCCTTTAAAAGACCACAGCATTTATCCAGAGAAGTGCGAGAAAAGATTCTTGCCGCAGCACTTGATATGGGCTATTTCTCCGCAAAAACTGAAGTGAAAAACATAGGCTTATTATTTAACAATTTCCACGATCATTTTTTTGGTGAATATTATAATGAAATTATTTATGGAATTATGGAGAGGCTTTCGCAGCTTAACCTGCGTTGCCAGATTTTTAACAAAGTACCGGAAAAATATGCCGACATCTGTGAGTTACATGGTTTTCTGGTTGTTGGCAATAATACGGTTTCTATAGCTAAGCCCCTGCTGGATTTCAAAATGCCGACAGTTCTGGTGGAATGTACAAAAAAAGAAGCTGAAACATTCTCCCGGATTTATTTTGATAATTATAGCGGAGTAAAGCAGCTCACAGATTATTTACTGTATTGCGGGCATCACAATATAGCCGTTCTTAACGGCGAAACCGATCCGGAAGACTTTTTCTGGAAGAATTTTCAAAAGGCTATCCTGGATTCTTTTGCTGAAAATAATGTTAGCAGCACTCACATGAAATTTTATCAGGCGGATTATTCTAACATTCAAACTGTTGAGTTAAATATTAACAAAATATTATCCACCAACAAAAATGTAAGTTGCATCATGTGCTCCAACGATCTGTTTGCTTATCAAACTTTAAAAATTTTATCAGGATATGGAATAAAAGTTCCCGAACAGATATCTTTGACTGGGTTTGATGGTATTAATCTGCCCTTTTACTTAAATGAACCAGAGGTTAAGCTGACTACAGTGTTTGCCGACAGAACAGATATTAGCAAACAGGCGGTAGATCTTTTGCTGCAAGTTATTCCTGATAAAAAAATGCGTATTGTAAAAATGGAAACCAAACTGCTTATAGGTAAGTCTGTTAAAAGGTTAAGAGTTTAAAAATAATTTTCAGTTTAGAATTTTATATCGGGAATGGATCGCTTTTTCTTTTCCGATGGTCGAACTATTGCCATGCCCGGGGTAAATAATATAATCATCCGGTAGCAAAAAAAGTTTGTTTTTTATGGAGTTTACGATTTGCTCCTGCGAGCCGCCCCAGAGATCTGTCCGGCCGACTGCACCGCCCGCGAAGAGGGTGTCGCCCGAGAAAACACAGTTTTCAATTACAAAAGACAGCGAACCCGGAGAATGCCCCGGTGTGTATATTACATTAACAGTCAATTCATCCAGTTCAAGTGTATCACCGTCTTTTAACAAATGATCGGCTGCAGATACATTGGCAAAATTGCGCCCCAGGAGCAGGCTCCAGATTTCAGGTTTCAAAAGTTTTTGATCCTCTTCGCTAACATAGACCGGCAGTTGATATTTTTGTCTGAGAACATTTATCGCTTCTATATGGTCGTAATGTCCATGTGTTAAGAGAATAAACTTTGGAACGATCTTTTTTTGCTCAATAAAACTAGTTATTTTATCCGGTTCCGCCCCAGGATCGATAATTATGGACTGGTTTTGCGCAGTTGTTATGATATAACAAATTGTGTCGATTGCGCCAACCCGAATACGCTGGACCTGCATGTATTAAAAGTAAAAAAACAGCCCTGTGCTGAATTTTACACCCTCATAACGCAAGTTATTATTTATCATCATTCTTTCTATTCCGATTTCTACATCAATATAAGCATTTTCAAAAAAACTAAGAGCTAAACCACCGGCTCCCACTGCGGAAGCCATAATGTTGGAATCGCGGTCATGATAAGCGCTGGAAGTTGAAGATAACGGAATCCCCACAATTGCGCCGCTGAATTCAAAGCCCAGCACTGCCTCCAGGAGTTCTCCGGTTTCTTTGGGAGAAACGTAAGTGGATGCGCGGCTGGCGCTGCCTAGAGCAAAATATAAACTCATGGGCCGATTAAAAGCTATTGTATTTACCAGTGTAAATACCGGCCTTATTTCCAGGCTTGTAAGGCTGCTGTCAGGATTAGAAGCCCACCAACCCATAGCCTGGAACCCTATATCTTTAAAAGGGAACCATTTCATGCTTAAGCCCGAGCTGATATCTCCGAGATAAAATCCAAGGGCAAGATCACCTTTAGCCTCTCTGATCCTTTCAGCTTCCTGAATTTTCGCTCCTTTATTGGCCATATCGGTTTTGATATCGACAAAATGAGTGGTGTTAATGCTTTTTGTTTTGCCATATTCTACTTCTACAATTTGAGAAAAAACAGTATTGCCCTGAAGAACCACTCGCACATGATGAGAGCCGGGTGTTACATTAAGATTATAGGCAGCTTCCTTGCCTACCATGACCCCGTCCAGATAAATTTCGGCTTCGGGATTTTCATTTATAATATTTAAATTTTCTGCCCATAAATAACTGAACGACATCAGGATAAAAAAAGTAACTGTTATAAAAAACCTTGTTTTGCTCATATAATTATCACCTCGAAAGTTTTCCTAATTATATCATAAAGCCTATTAAGTCTTTATTTCAGAACATGTTATAATATTAGCCAATGAAAAAGGTCTTTATAAGCATAATTTTCTTTATAGCAACATTGGCCATGGCCGATCAATACGTAGCCGTTGTAGATGGCGTTACCATTAACTTTAAAACATTTAACAAAATGGTGCAGGATTCTGTTTCGGAATATAAAAAAAATTTATTCCTGGCCAGTGATGCCAAATTGAGCGACGAGGAAATAGACAGCATCAAACAATCAGTTCTGAGCACACTAATTGAAGACACCATGTTGGCTAGTTATGCCGGGAAAGAAAGAATCACTATAAATGAAACAGAAATAAAAAAGCGCATCAATGATCTGGAAAAAGGTTTTCCTTCCAGAGAAGAATTTCTAAAAACACTCAAAAACCAACATATAACAACTGATAATTTAAAAAGCAATATAAAAAAACAAATAACCAAGGATAAAATTATGGCCTCAATTTATCACGATTATGAAGAAATAAGCTCGCAGGATATATTGTTTTATCTCAAAAAAAATATGCTGATCAATATGGCTGTTCAATATAACTTGACCTTGCTGGTTACCGATGATGCACTTTATCTGGAAAGATTAAAAGATTTTTCCATTACATCGGAAAATTGGGAGTCTTTAAAAATCGATAAGGCCTTGTCCTATTTTTCAAAGAATATATCTGATGAAGAATTACCGATTACTATTAAGGATATGATAGTTGTCAGCGAATTAAAGAAATATTCAACCATAGATACGCTGGAAGACAACCATTATTTTATGATAATGGTAAATCACATCGAGAACATTTCGCTGGTAGATACAAACAGTATTTCGGCTTCTGTGCGTAATGCCCTGAAGGCTGAAAAAAGGAATAGATACTTTAATCAATGGATTGAAGATCAAAAAGCTAAAAGCAAGATTTTAATTAACCAGGAGCTAATAAAAAAGGAACAACAGCAATCGAAACCTAAATATTTATTCCAGGATTTTTGGTCACCTTTCAAAAAGAAAACATCTGAGGTAGACTCTAAATAACATGCATGATTATTTGTTAAAATATCAGGAACTGACCGATATTGTAAAAAAACTATTATCTCCCGAAGGCTGCCCCTGGGACCGGGAACAAACTCATGAGACATTAAAAAATTATCTAATTGAAGAAGCTTACGAATTTGTTGAGGCTGTGGAAGAGAATGACTATCTGAAAATGGAAGAAGAGCTGGGGGATCTGTTGTTCCATGTGGTTATTCATTCTGTTATCGCGGAACAAAACAACAAATTTTCCTTACAATCCGTTGCCGAGAAAATCTCTCAAAAGATGATACGTAGGCATCCACATGTATTCGGGGATGGAAAAGTTTCTTCAGTTGATGAGGTTTGGAAAAACTGGGACAGTATCAAAAGAAAAGAAAAAAAAGAAAAGTCAGATAACAATAAAGCAGAATCCATGCTGCATAATGTGCCGAAAAATTTGCCGGCCTTGCTGCGAGCGGAAAAAATTCAAAAACGTGTAGCCAGAGTCGGTTTTGACTGGGCAGACGTAAGTAAGGTCTGGAACAAGGTTCATGAGGAATTGCAGGAACTGAAAGACGCGGTAAAAGAAGATAGTAAAGAACATATTCGGGAGGAAGTCGGTGACTTGCTGTTTTCGGTTGTTAATTTGTGCCGCAAGCTGGATATTGATCCGGAGGATGCACTGCAACATTCCAATAAAAAATTTATCAGCCGGTTTTCTTATTTGGAAAACAAGTTCATAGAAAAAAAGAAAGATATCAGCGAATCATCCCTTGAAGAAATGGATTTTCTCTGGAATGAGGCCAAGCGCGCAAAACAGTAAAAGATGTTTACAGCATTTCCGGGAATTACTATAATAAGAAGGCTGTCAAAAATCAATTAATTATTTAATTAAGGAGGAGCATAAATGTCAGAAATTATAGATATCAGAGCAAGAGAAGTTTTGGATTCCAGGGGTAACCCAACAGTCGAGGTGGAATTACAATGCGAAGACGGCGCTTTCGGCAGGGCAATAGTTCCTTCCGGCGCTTCAACCGGAGCACACGAAGCAGTAGAATTGCGAGATGGAGATAAGAGCCGCTATTTGGGTAAAGGTGTTCTAAAGGCTGTAAAAAATGTTAATGAAATAATTGCCGAAGAAATAATCGGCTATGATGTTACCGAACAAAGAAAACTGGACTACAAAATGATTGAGCTGGACGGTACGGAAAACAAAGGAAAACTTGGCGCCAACGCCATTCTTGGTGTGTCTCTGGCTGCGGCCAGAGCGGCAGCAGTGAGCCGTGGCTTGCCTATATATCAATATATCGGTGGTGTAAATGCTTATCAATTGCCGGTACCTATGATGAATATTTTAAATGGCGGCAAGCATGCGGACAGCACCGTGGATATTCAGGAATTTATGGTTATGCCGGTAGGCGCGCCGAATTTTCGTGAAGCATTAAGGTGCGGAGCTGAAACGTTTCATTCCTTAAAAAAAGTACTTTCTTCCAAAGGTTTAAACACTGCCGTAGGTGATGAGGGAGGATTTGCGCCCAATTTGAAAACCAATGAAGAAGCCATCCAGATTATTTTGGAAGCTATAGAAAAAGCAGGATATAAACCCGGTAAAGATGTAATGATCGCTTTGGATGTAGCAGCGACCGAACTCTTTCAGAACAATGTTTATAATTTTAAAGGTGAAGGCGTTACCAGAACTTCAGCCGAGCTTGTGGATTTCTATGTAAGTCTGGCCAATAAATATCCTATTATTTCTATTGAAGACGGTCTTTCCGAAGATGATTGGGCAGGCTGGAAGCTTATGACCGAAAAATTGGGCAGTAAGATTCAAATTGTCGGCGACGATTTGTTCGTAACCAATACCAAAAGATTATCCAGAGGTATCAATGAAGGCATAGCCAATTCCATACTGATTAAAGTAAATCAGATCGGCACTTTGACTGAAACGCTGGAAGCTATACAGATGGCCAAGGAAGCAGGATACACTGCGGTTATTTCGCACAGATCAGGAGAAACAGAAGATTGTACGATTTCAGATATCGTTGTAGCAACCAATACAGGCCAGATCAAGACTGGATCCGCCAGCCGTACGGATCGTATAGTAAAATACAACCAACTCTTGAGAATTGAGGAAGAATTGGCAGACGCAGCCGTTTACAAGGGCTTAAAAACATTTTATAATTTGAATAGAAGTTAGTTGTTTGAGTTTGGGAACTTTTGAGAAAAAAAATATTTATATACGTTCTGGGGTTTGTTATCATATACTTGACGTATATAAATGTGAAGGTGCTGTATTTTAATATCAAATACAGCTTTGAGATAAACAGGATCAAGAAAGAAATTGTAAAAGAAAAAGTCTTGCAAGATGACTTGAAGGATAAGATAAAGGATACAAAGAAAGAGAGTTATATTGAGGAGAAAGCAAGAACAATCCTCGGGCTTGTGAAAAAAGGGGAAGTTGCTTATCAAATCATAAACAAAAAGGGTGATCGCGATTAATAACAGTGAAGAACAGCCGCTAGAGATTGGCAGTATTGTAGAAGGAACAATCTCGGGCATAACAAGTTTCGGTGCTTTTGTAAAACTTCCGGGTAGAGTTGAGGGCCTGATACACATTTCCGAAATTGCCAATGAATATGTTACCAACATAGAAAATTATGTAAGCCTGGGTAATACCGTCAAGATTAAAGTGTTGGGGTTGAATAAGAAAAACAAGTATGATTTATCTTTGAAACAAGCCAATACAGATACTCAAAAAGGTACTGATGATTCCAGAAAAGTTGGAATGAATTCCTCTAACAACAAGATGGTGGGCAAATATCGCAAGGTAGATAAAGATACACTTAATCCTTTTGAAGAAAAAATTATGGATTTCCTTAAAAGAAGCGAGGAAAAGCAGATAGACTTAAAAAAGAATATTCAGTTAAAACAGGGCGTTAAGAAGCGTAAAAAAAAATAGCTCACGACTCACAAAATAGGTGAAAATAATCTTGCCACAGATTCAGCGGTTTTTTGAATAATATTTTTCTTTTTTATATCGATTGAATTTATTTTGGTGCTGTTTTTAATATCCTCAAGAAAGTCCATGTTCAACTTGTTGACGACCTGACTATTATAAATCAATGCGTTTATCTCAAAATTGATATTCATGCTGCGCTGGTCCACATTGGCACTTCCGATAGTGGCAAAAACTCCGTCTACTGTTATTACTTTGGAGTGTATAAACCTGTGCGGATTATATACATAAAATTCCACACCGGCTTCCATTACTTCTTCCACAAACGAAAAAGTTGCCAGATAAACGATCATATTATCAGGTTTGCCGGGTATAAGTATCTTTACATCACAACCGCCTAGCGCAGCTGTTTTCAGAGCCATAAGCAGAGCCTCATCAGGTATGAAATAAGGAGTAGTAATATATAATGTTTTCTCGGCGGAAGCGATTGCTTCAAAATAAAGCTGCGCTATAGTATCCCATTTTTCATGAGGGGAGCTGGGCATAATTTGTACTGCACAATCGCCAAAAGCCTGGTCAGCCAAATCAGGAAAGAAGTAACTGTTACGTTGAAGTTTCTTTTTGGTTGTAAAAAACCAGTCCTGAAAAAAAATAGCCTGCATACTTAACACTGCATCACCCGAGACTTTTGCAACCGTATCGCGCCAGTAGCCGAAGCGTAAATCTTTTCCCAGATATTCATTGCCGATATTCATGCCCCCCAGATAGCCGATAGTACCGTCAATAATCACTATTTTGCGGTGATTCCTATGGTTCGCGGAAAGGTTTAGCAGAAAAAAAGGATGAAAAAGAGAAATTTCAATATTGGGATGATGTAAGTCTTTTAAAAGGCCATGGTCCAAACCCTTTTTTGAGCCAAGAGCGTCCAGGATCAGCTTGATTTTAACCTTTTCTTTTGCTTTATTGAGCAGAAGATTTTTAAAAAGTTTGCCGGTTTCGTCATTTTGAAAAATATAATATTCCAGATGTATATGGTGTTTGGCCTGAGAGATATCAAAGAGAATAGCCTGAAAAGCATCATCTGTGTCATTAAATAGTTGTATGGAATTATTCCAGCTTACCGGCAAATGGGTAGTAAAGGTGGCGATATTTATAATGGCGCGTTTTTTGGTGGCTTCCATACTGGCTGCGATTTGCTGCTCCAGAGCCTGTTTTGGGGGCAATTCTTTTAATGTCTGAAAATAACTTGATTCTGATACTCGAGCCTGAATTACACGTTTACGCCAGTTAATTCCAAAGAAAAGATAGAGCACAAAACCTATTGGTGGTATGAAATATAATACCAATAGCCAGCTGATTATTTTTGTCGGATTTTTTTTAGAAAATAAAACAATGATGATAAAAATAAAATTGATATTTAAAAAAAAGGTGTAAATATGAGATAAAATTTCAGCTGTCATTTTATTTTTGCAAGCATCTCACTAAGAATTTTTTCGATGTTCTCAGCGGTTTTGATGCTATATTCCCTGCTTCTGTTTGTCCAATCAAAAACCAGAGGATGACCGAACACAAGACGTATTGGTTGACGTTTTAAAAAAAGTGAACCCTTGGGCATAACTTTGTAGGCTGGATTAAGGACCACCGGGAGCAAGGGAGTTTCAGTATCAAAAGCGATCATAATGGTACCGCGTTTAACAGTACCGAGCTTTCCTGTCCGGCTACGTGTTCCTTCTGGAAAAATTAAAATAGAAGTACCTTTTCTGACCATTTCGTTTATCTGTTCGATAGTTTCACGGGCTTTTTTGGTATTCTTGCGGTTTATTGCTATATAACCGCACTTTTTCATTGAGCTGCCTAACAAGGGGATATTAAATAGTTCCTCTTTGGCAATGAATAAAAACCCCGGAGGCAGCACTGCCAGAGCAATAAGTATATCCAACTGGCTTTGGTGATTAAAAATATAGATATATGATTTTCCGGCATCAGACATTCTGCCTGTGATTTTGGGATAAAGACCGCAGAGAAAAAGAATTGTTCTGGCCCAGGCCCTGGCAAACACAGAGTAATAATAATGCTTTTTCCTCCCCAGAAAAGGGTAGGTAATAAAAATCGGAATTGAGAATAAAAAATACAGAAAAAAACTGATAAAAATAAAATACAGGGAATAAAGCAAATTTAAGAAAACACCGAACATAGCCTTATTATAACGAAGGGCAATGGTTTTGACAAAACAAGCCGAACTAACTTTTTAAAATTATAATTAACTTAGATTACGAATTTTTGTTTTCAGATAATAGATTTGGTCTACCAGGCCCAGAATGATGGGCACTGCCTCATCATTGGCCCCCATCTCATTTATAAGGTCATTTATTAACAGCAGGCGCGCAATATCTTCCTGGTCAAAGATTGAGCCTTCGTTGTCAAAAGGAACAATCCACTCATTTTCTATACAGCTTAAAACAAAAGTTTTACTAACTTTGCAGATTTTAATTATTTCTTTTAATTGATAATGCTTTTTTTTCATGGCCTTACTCCTGAAAATTTAAATGGCTTCTGGGGTTGTAAGAATGTTTTTTACTCCAGTTTTCAAAAAAAGTTTTTAATTCAGGGTCAATTTTTTCCGGCAAGACAATTTTAATTACAACAATTTGGTCCCCTTTATTTTTTGTTGACCTTAAGTAATACCCCTTGCCTTTCATGCGGAGCTTTGTGCCACTATTCACGCCGGCAGGTATGGTTAAAAGGACCTTGCCTTCTATTGTGGGGACTTCAATTTTTGCACCGTTTATAGCTTCATTAATTGTTACTGGCACTTCCAGTACCAGATTGGCTCCCTCTTTTCTAAAGGTCGGAGAATTTTTTACACGCACTTCCACATATGCGTCTCCGGACTTGCTTCTACCCATACCCTTGGAGCCGTGGCCTTTGAAGCGAAGTTTGGTCCCGGATTCTATGCCTGCTGGAATTTTAACTTTCAGATGTTTTCCTTTAGCCAGAATAATTTCTTTTTCTACACCCAACACGGCTTCCTTAAACGTAATTTCCATTGAATACTGTATGTCTTGCCCAGGGAATTCGACCTGGTCTTCGAAATTTCCTGAAAAACCACGTGTTGTACTGCCCTTAAATAAGGTATCAAAAAAATCTTCATAATCTCCTTGTGCGTAATTACCATATCTGGAACCGGGTGTTTGAGTTTCATAATAGAATGGCCCCTGACGCCCTGCTTGCGCATAATCCTGATAATTAGGTTGTGCATTTTCCTGTTCAAGTCTGTCACGTGCTTCTTTGTTTTTTATTAGTTCATAAGCATTATTTATTTCTTTAAATTTTTTTTCAGCATCCTTATTCCCGGCATTCAAGTCCGGATGATATTTTTTGGAAAGCTTGCGAAAAGCCGCTTTAATTTCAGTATCAGACGAAGTTTTGCTCACACCTAATATTTTATAAGGGTCCATAATATTATTAATGTAGCATAAATTTAAAAAATTAAAAGAAAAATTTTGCAAGAAACAGTTCAAGGAGAGGCCGGTAATGCTTTCCAGCCTCTCCTTGCTAAAAAAAAGAAACTAAGAATTCAGTATCTTTTTTGCACACTCATCCATTACATCGGTAATAAAGGGAATTTTTGTTTCTTTTTCAGTTTCTCTGTTCGCGGAAAAAATATCCTCACGTGCAATCTGGTTTAGTGTAAATTTTCTTGCCCCGGCCATTAGTTGCTGTAGTCCGGCGGAGAGTTTATCGCAGAGAGTCCAGATAGCTATTGCGCCGTATGGAATATGTTTCATTTCACTTTTGCCGACCTTTTTCTCGACATCATAGTATCCGGCAAAAATTTCTTCAGCGCTTGAACCAAGTTCCGCAATATTTTTAGGCAGGCTGTCCCAATTGCCGTTGACTTTAGCTTTGTTTTTGGGATTGAGTACACCTTCCACATTAGAACCCAGATATCCCGGAATCATTACTGACCGGCCCATACAAATAAGTTTGGTATAGGGAGCACCCAGTGCCAGAGCCTTGAAGATTTGGTCTTCTCTTGCCAGTCCTCCTGCAAAAGCCATATCTACAACCTTTTGGCCTTTGGCTGCCAGAATGGCTGCATATTCATATGCCTTGGAATGTAATAGGATGGAGGGGACACCCCAGCTTTCCATCATGTTCCATGGGCTCATGCCTGTCCCGCCACCTGAACCGTCAATGGTTAGCAGGTCAAGCTTTGCTTCAGAAGCAAATTTTATAGACATGGCTAATGCTTCCATACCATAAGAACCTGTTTTTAATGAAATTCTATCGAAACCTATTTTTCTCAAATAAGCGACTGAATCCATAAAGTTTTCTCGTACAGCATCCCAGGAAGTTAAATCTGTGTAGCCAAGACGGCTGTGACGGGCAAAAGATTTGATAGACCTATGTTTGAATGCTTCCTGCACTTCTTTTTTAGTGGGATCAGGGTCAACTACATAGCCGCGTTCCTTTAAGAAAATAGCATAATCCAGACTTGTAACCTGAATTTCTCCGCCGATATCCTTGGCTCCCTGTCCCCATTTCAACTCGATAATTGCTTTGTTGCCATATTTATTAACAACATATTCGGCAACGCCGTTACGAGTATCTTCCACGTTCATCTGCACAATAATAGCACCATAACCGTCATAATATTTCAGAAAAGTATCGATTCTGCGGTCTAGTTCAGGAGCTTTTTTGATTTTGCCATTTTTAATTTCAGATTTTTTATCAACACCGACTACATTTTCTCCGACTACAATCGGAATACCCACTAACGCTGCGCCTACAGCGAAAGATTCCCAATACTTGGCCGCTACAAAAGTAGAGCCAAGAGCGCCGGTCATGACTGGGATTTTGCATTTTGTTTTAATTTTCGTACCGAACGAAGTTTCCAGGCTGACATTAGGGAAAATACAGTCGTCAGCCGATGTGGAAAGACCTTTGGGCAGACCGTGAACACCATAGTTATAACCCTGAATGCGTAATGAGTTATAAGCGACCCCTATATGTGTAGTATTTCCACTGCCGGCGGTTACTGACCCGAATTCTCTGGGATAAAGCATCTTTCTGCCTTTTATACTGGACAACCAGGTTTCACATTTTCCAGAACAATCTGCCATACACAGCGTACAAAGTCCGGATTCGGTCGGATTTCCTCTATTAACGCTTCCGATAACATCATTACTTTTTGACCATTGCAACATAAAGCACCCTCCTCATCAATTTTTGAGATAAGAATCAACGACATTGTTTATTCAATTAATAACGTCTGCGTGACAACTTCGGCATGCAGACGGGTTTTATTTATTTATTTTATACGACTTAATCTCTTCAGCAGTGATAATGAGATTAGCCACATCCTGCATGGATATTCTGTGGTCCATGGCATAGTTTTTAATTTTTAAATAGGCGTCTTCTTCCGAGATGTTTGTATCTTTTTGGATTATTCCTTTGGCGCGTTCTATTTTTTTGCGTGTTTCCAGCTCTTCCTGAATTAATTTGCTTTTTAAAATAAGATTCGTGTTTTCAATGGCCATTGCTGCCTGGTTGGCAATAGTGGTAAGAATATGTATCTCATTTTTGGTAAAGCTATGCACTTCTGAGGTGTAGCAGTTTATCACACCGATAACCCTGCCTTTAACAGCCATGGGCACTGAAAGTAGAGATTTTAAGCCTTCTTTTGTGGCGATATCTCGATATTTGTAATCTTTTTCGCTGGTTACATCTTTAATTACCATGAGTTTGTTAGTTTGAGCTACTTTTCCAGCAATACCTTCACCGAGTTTCAGGGGCGGCTTTTTAATATATTCGTCACTTATGCTTTGGGTTGCCTTTATTTTAAGCACATGACTTTCTTCATCATAAAGCATCAATGAACAAATATTGGATTTCATAAGTTCGGCAGTGACAACAACAATCAGCTTAAGAATATCGTCCAGATAACCTTCAGATGTTATTGCCTGGCTTATTTTTGATAAAGCTTTTAGTAAATCATTATTGGATGCTCGTTGCATTTTCGTATTAAATTATACCACAAATTGTTCGGATTAAAATCATTGAATGCCAGATATTATAAGGCTTTCAGCTTGTTTTTGCCTGTAAACGACAAGCGGATTTTTTAGATTTACAGTAAAAAATTTATAATCAAATTGAAAATACAATGAAATAAGTTTTTATGAAAGCTATGCTATT
Organism: Candidatus Margulisiibacteriota bacterium; assembly: GCA_028715625.1. Classification (NCBI taxonomy): domain Bacteria; kingdom Bacillati; phylum Candidatus Margulisiibacteriota; species Candidatus Margulisiibacteriota bacterium. Next base: position 39,840 of record JAQURL010000013.1, read on the forward strand.
GACCTTTGATGTAATTTATAGCAAAATTACTGAACGATGTGTAGAATTGGTTGTATTAAAAGTATTGAACCGTTTCATCCTTCCAAAGCATTGTATTTAATGCTTCCCCAGCAGGAGGGACATGACAATTCGGGATTTGCTATAGTAATGAAAGACTTATATGGCATTTTTGAGCCGTATAAGGAACTTCCCCTGCTTTCCTTTTCCTGTACCAATAAAGGCAAAGAAATCATCAGTAACTTCATGCTAAAAAAGGGATTCAGTAAAAAAATATTCACCTGGGAGCCGGATTTCGTTGAAAAAGAGCACTATGATTTTGCCAAAATGGACTTTTACGGTTTTGATGTTTTTAACTATCCGGAATCTATTTTAAAAGGAAGTGTTAAAGAAAAAGAAGAAATTCTTCTCAACACCAGGCTGGAACTTAGGAAGTTACTGGAAAAAACCGCGGACGGTTATGTGTTTTCTTTCTGGCCCGATACATTAACCATTAAGGAAATAGGCAACCCTAATGATATAGGAGAGTATTTTAATTTATGGAAAGAAAACAAGGATATTTTGGCAAAGAATATTATGATTCAATATCGGCAGAATACCAATTATGAAATTGTACGTTATGCCGCGCATCCCTTTTTTCTTCAGGGCTACACGCTTTGTGCCAATGGAGAAAATACATTTTACGTAAAAAACAAGGAATATCAGCAAAGCCTGCATAAAGGTTATATAGGTTTTGAATCGGATTCCCAATGTTTTTTGTATACCCTGCATTATCTGCATCATGAACTAAAATGGCCTTTCGCTTACTACAAGCACGTGATAACTCCTCTGCCTTTTGAAGAAATAGAAGAACATCCCGACAAGCAAATACTATACAAGATCAGAGAGTCGTTGGCCCATCTGGAAATTAACGGGCCCAATACCGTAATAGGTCTGTTGCCGGATAATACAATGTTTACGGTTTGTGATTCCAAGAAGTTAAGACCTGTTGTCGTAGGCGCTGACAATAAAATAGTTGCTATTACTTCTGAAGTGAACGGGCTGAATGTGATTTTGCCCGACCGTGATAAAACAAAGGATGTTTACCCTAACGAGAGGGAAACGGTTGTTGTGACAAACGAATTAAGGATTGAACGATGGAAGCAAATATAAAAATTAATGATATAACCGAGAATGACCTTAACTGGAAAGTAGAATATGACAATACTCGTTGCACCAGATGTGGAAGATGTATTTCCACCTGTACTTTTCATGCCCTGGAAATGAAAGTTGAACGCAGGGCTTATACTGTTTCGGATACAAAAGTACCTGCTCCCAAAAGAGTATTCAGCACAATACCTGTAGTCAAGCAAATAGCTACAATTAAACAAAAGTGTGTTGGTTGCGGTATGTGTGAAAAAGTTTGCCCGAATCAGGCAATTAAACCGGTTAGAAATATTGATACAAGGGAAAATCTTTTAAATCATGAACTGGGCAGCCCTATTAAAAGAGGCGGAAGGACCAACTTAAGCATTGAGCGTACGCTCGACCGGATTAAAGTCGGCCGTATATCCCAGATGACAGACCCCTCGCTGGATGCGCAGCGCCATACATTTGATATGCTTAGTCCTTTCGGAAGGGTGCTTGGCCCCGAAGAACTTCCTTTTAAAATAGAAAACGATGAACTAAAAATAAAAGGTTCAATACCTCCCGTACACTGGATATACCCAATAATATTCGCGGATATGTCTATAGGCGCGCTTTCCACCAGAGCCTGGGAAGCAATTTGTATAGCAACTGCTATATTAAATGAAAAATATAATATGCCGGTGCGGATGTGTTCTGGTGAGGGCGGCATGCCGATAAAGCTGATGCAGTCCAAATATTTAAAATATATGATATTGCAGATTGCCTCGGGGCACTTTGGCTGGAACAGAATAATAAAAGCCATGCCGCAGATGACAGAGGATCCGGCTGGTATTCTTATCAAGATCGGACAGGGCGCAAAACCCGGTGACGGAGGCCTTCTCATGGCTGCCAAAGTTGCTCGTCATATTCAGGAAATCCGTGGTGTGCCAAGGTCTGACCTGTTATCTCCCCCAAATCATCAGGGTTTGTATAGTATTGAAGAATCAGTGCAGAAAATGTTTTTGTCATTTAATGCCGCCTTTCAATTCAGAGTCCCGGTTGCTATCAAAGTAGCTGCTTCTTCTTCATCGGTATCCGTATATAACAATTTGCTGCGTGATCCGTACCACATAGTCGGAGGATTTTTTCTGGATGGTATTCAGGGTGGAACAGGAGCCGCGCATGAGGTTTCTCTGGATCATACCGGACACCCCGTAGTTTCAAAAGTAAGAGACGCATACATAGCCGCGGTCAATCAGGGTAAACAGGGCCGAATTCCTTTATGGGGCGGTGGTGGTGTAGGATTGACAGGAACCATGGCCGCAGACGCTTTCAAGATGATTTGCCTTGGTGCAAACGGAGTATTTACAGGTAAAATTTTGATTCAATTGCTCGGTTGTATTGGTAATGAAAACGGTCGCTGTAATCAATGCAACACAGGTTTATGCCCTACAGGAGTTACTACTCAGGATTATCGGTTGGTACAAAGACTGGATATAGATAAAGCAGCGGAAACGTTAGTGAATTATATGTTGTCGGTAGATACAGAATTTAGGAAATTAATGGCACCAATAGGAAACAGTTCATTGCCCGTGGGACGTAGTGATGCCTTGGTCTCTGTGGATAAGGGAATTGCGGATAAACTGCAAATTCCATATGCCTGTTAAGAAGGAATAAAGATGGTAAAAGTTATACATTCAATAAAAAAACATGACAGAATGTCCACTCAGGACCTTTTGCAACAGATAAACCAGGCGATTGCTGCCGGAGAAACAGACTTTGAGATATATGCCTGCGGTCAGCATGATATTGGCGGTCCCCTGTGGAACAAGGACGGGAAAACATTAAAATTTCTTTTACATGATCCGGGACAGCGGGCGGGCTCTATGTGTATGGAAAATACAGAAATCATTATCGAGGGACCAGCCCCTGCGGATGTAGGATGGCTTAATGCCGGCGGAATCATAACAATAAAAGGTGATAGCGGCGACACAACCGCTCATTGTGCTGCAGCTGGAAAAATATATGCCAGCGGGCGAGTGGGAACGCGTTCCGGCTCGCTTATGAAGCATGATCCCAGATACGAGCCCCCTGAGTTTTGGGTCCTTAAAAACACAGGAAGCTTCCCCTTTGAGTTTATGGGAGGAGGTATAGGTGTAGTTTGCGGTTATGACTGCCAGGAATTTGATTCTGTTTTAGGTGACAGAGCCTGTGTTGGTATGGTCGGCGGCCTGGTATATGTAAGAGGCAATATTTCCGGAGTATCCGGCGAGGTTCGCCTTTATCCTCTGGAAGAACAGGATAAGGAGTTTTTAAGCAAAGGACTGAAACCTTTTTTAAAAGCCATTGGCAAAGAGAAACTGGAAAAAGAGCTTTCCAATTGGAAAGACTGGCAGAAAATTGTTCCCAAGAATTATAAGGAACGTCATTACTACGAAATTATTAGTCCGCAGCAGTTTAGGCTGAATGATTGGGTAAAGGATGGTATTTTTTCTGACGTTTATCCTGACGAAGGGAAAGTTTTAGGGCTGGTTAATACTGGCGACAATCGTTTGCGTTATCCCCAGTGGGAAAATATCAAACATTGCGCCCCCTGTGAATACAAGTGCCCCATTTCTGTGCCAACCCAGCAGCGCTATAATTTGATCCGCGAAGGAAAAATCAGGGAAGCGCTGGAACTTATTTACCAATATAACCCCTTCCCTCGTACTGTTTGTGGGGAAGTTTGCCCTAACCTTTGTATGGAAAGTTGTACCCGCGGCGACGTAGACCAGCCTATTGATGTAAAAGGTCTGGGTTCTGTATCTGAAACCACTGTAAAGTTAAATGCAGCGGAAAAGCCGCAGAAAGTAGCTATTGTCGGAGGAGGAGTCGGTGGATTGTCTGCAGCCTGGCATCTTCGGCACATGGGATATCAGGTTACCGTTTATGAAAAGGGTTCACAAATCGGTGGCAAGCTTTTCCATGCGGTTTCCAGGGATCGTTTATCTACCGAATCTCTGAGCAGAGATCTGGATAATTTTAAAAAAATCGGTATTGATTATAAATTAAATACAGCTGTGGACGAAAAATTATACAATGAGTTAAAGAAAAAGTTTGACGCTGTTATATTAGCTACTGGTGCTTATGAGCCGAAAATTCCCAATTGGCCGGGCAAGGAAAAATTGCTGATTTCTCTTGATTTTCTGGCAAAAGTAAATAAAGGCGAAAAAGTAAACCTTGGTAAAAAGGTAGTGGTTATCGGAGCCGGGAATACAGGCATGGATGTGGTTTATGGCGCTTACACCTGCGGAGCCAAAGAAGTAACCGCAATTGACGTACAAAAGCCCAGCGCTTTCCCCAAAGAGTTGGAACATGCCCGGAACCTGGGTGCTAAAATTTTATGGCCGGTATTTACCAAGGAAATTACTGATAAAGGCGTAGTTTTAACTGACGGCAGGCTTCTTGAAGCGGACTCTGTAATTCTGGCAATCGGCGAAGTGCCGGTACTGGATTATATAAACGACGAAGTGGAAAATATCCGGGGGTATCTTAAGGTAGAAAAAGATTATCAGCTGATGGATAATGTTTATTCCATAGGAGATATGACCAGGCTAGGGCTTCTGGCTGATTCTATAGGTCATGGCCGCGAAGTTGCCTTGGTATTAGATGCCAGGTTCAACAATCGTACTTACGAACCTAAAGTAAAGGATCTGATAAATAAAAACCGTATTGTGACTGCTTATTTTGATACGGTCCATGAAGAATGTATTGATGGCATCTGTAAGGATGTTGATCGTTGTATAAGTTGCGGTACCTGCCGCGATTGCCGGCTTTGCAAGGAATCCTGTCCTGAACTTGCCATCTATCGGGTTCAGCATGATGAAAAGAATTACGAATATATCGCCGACCCGGAAAAATGTATCGGCTGCGGAATTTGCGCGGCTGTTTGTCCTTGCGGTATTTGGCAGATGTATGTAAACAAACCTTCGTTTCCCGGCGAAGAGTAGACTCACACATTTTAGTTTGGCTTTTCTAAAAGTTTTATGAGGAAAAAAGTCAGTTAAAAGCTGCGTAAAAGCATTAAATAAATAGCTCCTTTTTTTATAATAAAGACATATCAAACTGTATTCAAAAAGGAGACTAAAGATGGCATATGATTTTCCTGAAGAGGTTAGAAACATCGTATTTTCAGGTGAAGCTGGGCAAGGGCTGAATTTTGTAGCCGATATACTTATCAAAGCTTTCAAAAAGAATGGTTATCATGTGCATGGCTCTCAGGAGTTTATGTCGAGGGTGCGAGGTGGCAATAATTCTCTGACCGTGAGAATAGCTGAATTTCCTGTTAAGGCAAACCTGAGCAGGATTGATATCTTCATACCATTTAACGCTAATGCCAGTGAAAGATTCCTGGAACGCATCACACCTGAAACACTGGTACTTACCGATGATACATTTATAGATAAATTACTGCAAGAAAAAAATGTAAACGAAATAAAAATTCCTTTACAGAAAATGGCAACAGAAGCAGGAGGAATACTGTTCATAAATAGTGTACTGATTGGTGTTTTAGCTGGAGTTTTCAGCTTAAATCTTGAGAATATCATAGATGATGTTTTAAAAAAATTTGCCGATAAAGACGAAAGCGTTCGCGAAAAAAACAGAAAAGCCTTAAAAAACGGCTATAATACCGGCAAAGAACTGCTTGCCGGGAAGCTGTCCGGGTTACCTTTAAAGGTTACCGAGAGCATAAAAAAAGATTTTTTGATTAATGGTTCAAGAGCTGTTGGAATTGGCGCGCTGCTTGGTGGGTGCAATTTTATGTCCGCATATCCTATGTCTCCCTCAACTGATGTCTTTACATTTTTGGCTGAAAGAGCCGGTCAACTAGGCCTGGTCGTAGAGCAAGCAGAAGACGAGATTGCGGCAATAAATATGGCAATCGGAGCCTGGTACGCAGGTGCCAGAGCAATGGTAAATACTGCTGGCGGTGGATTTGCTCTGATGACTGAGGGCCTAAGCTTGGCCGGAGCAATTGAGTCACCTTTGGTTATTCATTTGGCACAGCGCCCGGCACCTGC
>JAQURL010000014.1 GCA_028715625.1 Candidatus Margulisiibacteriota bacterium
AAATTTTTTTGTTGCCAAAAGACATGTTCTACAACAGTACGAAAAAATTCAGCAGGATGTCCCTGTAAGAGACCTTTATAATGCGCAATAAGTTCTTTGTTATCCTTAACCGCTATTATTTTATTTAACATGTCATTTCCTTTCCTTAATTATTGGATTCAATAGTTGTATTCAAATTCATTAATATCTCGAAATAAAACTGGAAGGGATTCAATTATTTTTTGCATAGCAACAAAACCCTGAGAATTGTAAGGCTAGCTAACGGGTTAATAACAGTTTTGACCTGACAGCTTCCTGGGATGGGAGTCAGGCTTTAGAAGATTTGTATCCGGGTATAGCCCCGAACAAGGTTTTGATTTCAATGCTTCCGGATTTTGTAATTATCTATGATGTAGATAAAGGTATTGCAAACAGAAAGACAATGTTTTCTTATGAAAGAAACATACCAAAAGATGAACTTATCGGTATACTGGAAAGATCCGCGGCATATTATGGTGAAAATGGATTTAAAGCTGAAGAAAGTCAATTGCAAAAATTAATTTCAAAAATCGGCAAATATTAGCACCGTTTCATCTTCTCCCATACTCTTAAACTATGATATAATTTCCCCCATGTCCTACCTGTCTCTTTACCGTAAATACCGTTCACAGACATTTTCAGAAATTATTGAACAGCAGGCTGTAGTGCAGGTTTTACAAAACGCTATTAAATTCAACCGTATTGCCCATGCTTATATTTTTTCCGGGCCCAGAGGTACAGGGAAGACTTCGCTAGCCCGTATTTACGCCAAGACCATCAATTGTAAAAATTTAAAACCGGAGATGCCCGAGCCTTGTAATACCTGTGAAAATTGTCTGGCTATAACCCGGGGGGAGCATATGGACGTCATAGAGATTGACGCTGCCAGCAATACCGGCGTAGAAAATGTGCGTGAGCTTATAGAAAAAGTCAATTTTTTGCCGGCACTGGCACCTTTCAAAATATATATTATCGATGAAACTCACATGCTCAGTAATGCGGCTTTTAACGCTCTTTTAAAAACTCTGGAAGAGCCGCCGGCACATGTTATTTTCATTCTGGCTACTACCGACCCTCAAAAAATTCCGGTAACCATTCAGTCACGTTGCCAGAGACTTGATTTTTTAAAAATATCACAAAAATCTGTAGAAGAACATCTGCGAACTATTTTAAAAAAAGAAAAGATCAACATTTCCGAAGACGCAATTCGCACAATAGCCAAATACAGCGGCGGACATTTACGCGATGCGCTTTCCATCAGTGACCAGGTTATTGCTTTTAATACCGGAAATGTGGAAATGCAAAATGTCCTGGATGTTCTGGGCGCACCAAATAGTGAAGAATATTTGCAATTAATACAGCTTATTATCAATAAGAACCTGGCTGAGTTTTTTCAAAATCTGGAAAATTTGTTTTATCGAGGACTGGATTCTGTAAGGTTTGTGCAGGATATTATAGAAATTTTTCGTATGCTTTTACTGTTGAAACTGAATTTGAAAGACCTGATTATTGCAAACGAAGAATTTGTCAAAAAATTAAAGGATATGGATAAATATTATAACCAGCAGAATATCATTGAGATTATAAAACGGCTGTCACAGGCCGTACAGGAAATTCGCTATATGGAAGACAGCAGGGTGTATATAGAGGCATTACTCTATGAGGTTCTTGAACCGCAAGTTATCGGCTCAACTTCTCAAACTGAAAAAACAGCAAAAAGCGAGGAACCGAAGTCAGAAAAATTTCACAGACCTTTATCTCCGGCAAGAGAGACAGCAAAGGTCGAGGCGAATGCTGAGCCTGATCTTCCCAAGAAAACACTGCAAATAAAAGTAGAAGAAAAAATAAACGAAACCGAAGAAACAAGTGCTGCCCCTGAGGAAAAAAGTTTGGAAAATATCGATATTATTTCTATCAAGCATAATTGGCCGGATATTATCGCCTTGCTCAAGAAAAACAAAATGATCCGTCTGGCAGCTTATTTGATGGAAGCAATTCCTTTGCGTTTGGAAGACAATGTGATTGTTGTCGGTTTCAAAGCAGAACATAAATTCCATTTTGAGAATATTCGGGAAGAAAAAAATCTCAGAAATATCTGTGAGTTTGCCTCTAAAGTAATAAAAAAACCCGTAACCATGAAATGTATTGTTATGGATAATGAAGAATTACCGATTAATATGCAAACCGATGTAATGGTGGCCAGCAAATTGTTCGCGGACGAGAGTATTCCTGGTCATATTAAAAGTATCGCCCAGTCTTTTGAAGGAGAAATAATCAAACCCGGAGGTGGTGCATGAAAGCTTTTTTATTACGTCACGGTATTGCGGAGGATGGAGCTGATGATTTTAACCGGAATTTAAGTCTGGAAGGCAGACAGGAAATAAAAAAATTAGCCAGATTTGTAAATCATCATTTTAAACTGACTGTAGTGGAAATAATACACAGCGGGCTGATCAGGGCCAAACAGACCGCTGATATTTTTGCGGAAGAAATAAAGCCTGTTAAAGGGGTATATGAAGGCAGAGCTCTGGACCCTATGGCCGACCCGAATGTCTGGGCAAAGAAATTATCCGGCAGCGGCCATGATATTATGCTCGTGGGACATAATCCCCATCTCACCAGGCTGGCAGCAATTTTGACAAGTAAAAACGACGAGCAGGAAATAATCAAAATAAAAAAAGGTTCATTAATCTGTCTGCAGCCGAATAATGATGACGGTTGGTCAATATTATGGACATTATATCCCGGATTGATAAAGTAAGATGCGACGTATACTCATAATTTTTTTAATTTTAGTTCTATTGGGCGTTATTTGTGCTGTATTGATTCAATCCTTCAATCATAATTTTATTTACAGGACACAACCAAAAGTTCGAGAGGGTCGCGGTAAGCTGCAAATAATGGCCACGATTTATCCCTATTATCTGATGGCGAAAGAAATTACCGCAGGCCATGCCCAGGTTGACTTGCTATATCCTTCTCAGGTTTCCCCGCATTTTTACAAGCTAAAACCGGCGGATATTTCTCGTCTGGACAAGGGGCAGCTGATAATTGCCAACGGGCTTGGTCTTGATAACAAGGTGCTGAAAAATTTACATTACAACTCATCCAGGTTAATTATAGCTGCGGATTTTGTTGACATAAAAAGTGGTAATCCTCATATCTGGCTGGATCCAGTATTTTTGAAGGATATTGTCAAAGGTCTGGCTGAAAAACTCGGCAGTCTTGATACCGAGAATGAAAAGATTTACTTTGATAATGCCCAAAAAATAATTACGGAATTAGTTGAGCTTGATAAACAAATAACCAAGGAAAGAGCACAATATAACTACGTTACTGCCATTACTTTGCATGACGCTTTTTATTATTTTGCCAGACGTTATAACTTGCATATTATTCCTATGGAAGCTTTCCCGGGTAAGAATTTATCACCAGGAGAACTGGCTAATTTATTAAATATAATCAAAGAACAACACATCAAAGCCTTATATATAGAACCACAAATTAATCCGGCGCAGGCAGTGGTATTGGCAAACGAAAATCATTTGGATCTATTTATTTTGAATTCCCTGGACACGTTTACGGATAATGCGCATATCAGCGATTTATTGCGTGATAACTGGATAACCCTAAAAAAAGGTTTTAAATAATCAGGTTAATAGAATTATATTTATTCACAACAAATCTCATTGATATTAACTTAAAAAATAACAAATTTTCTGTTTATAATTTTGATTGTGAATACGATTTAGCAATTAGTTTTTAAATATTTTTCATAATTCCAGTTGGCCATCAGTATCAGATCGAATTTTTTTATACCCAGGTTTTTAGAAATATGCGGACATTTGGATAATAGCAGATAAAAGAGAGGTTTAGCGGTTTTCTCTTCGCTTAGGGTTTCAAAATTTCCCTGACCTTTGGAGATAATCATGTCGGCCCAGTCCAAAGCTTCCCGCAGCTCAGGTGTCGCTTCACTGAAAACAGTACCTGCTGTAGTGGAACCGCTGGGGATAACCTTAACCAGTTTGGTCATGGATACTTCCAGTGCATCATCCAGCAGAGCGTCGTTAAGTATAGGTTGGCTTTTTACTGTAGCGATTACTTCTTTATCCAAGTTTAACAGCTCAGTTACAAGAATTTTATCAAAGACAATTTCTCCTGCGTTATCCAGCACATAGAGGATTTTATTTGATTTTTCCAGGATCGCGGCAAAATCAGGATAATCATTTATAGAGAAATCACGATGGGTATAGTCATCAACCACATGCTGTATGTCAAATTCGCTTAAAGCTCCGTAATCTATCAGATTGCCCGCAATAGCTATTTTTATAGCGGTTTCCAACCGGTTTGCTGATTTTTCGTAAATATTTAAAGCATCTTTGAACAGCAATAAAGCTTTTTCATTGCATTCTTTTTTTTCTTTAACATAAAGGTCTTGTCTGCCAATTTCTTTTTTCATAATTTCATGAGCTTCCCTGGTTAGAGAAGGAGGAGTGTGTTTGGAAAAATCCTGTTTGGAGAAATCCGCCAGGATCGATCTGAAAATTTTTTCTCGTTTTTTGATATCCGGCTCAAAATTACATAATATTCTGGCAATCTGGCTGAATATGCAGGGTACACATTGAAGAAAAGCTTTCATAAGTAAGAAATTGTATCAGGATCAGATGAGATTGTCACCAAATCCCAAATTTAAAGGCGTTTCAGCAAAAAAAATGTTTATTTTAGGTTAAAAATGGGCATAAGCAGTTTGATACGAAAGAAGATGGTGGGGGAAATTCTGAACGTGAATTTAAAAGCTCTAATAAGAATAATAGTTGTCGGGCTTCTGATGTCAACTATTTTTGCCCAGTCTTTGGTCGAAACCGGATATTTGCGTAACAAATACGGAAGGCCGATCACGGCAGTTGTCCCCATGCAATACAAGATTTATACAACAGGTAACGGTGGAACACCGGTTTGGGATTCCGGAGTTATGACTGTAACAGTGAATGAGGGTTTGTATACTGCAATTTTGGGAAATACCAACAACCCAATTAATGAAACTGTGTTAACTTCTTCGGGTAACTACTACATGGAACACTGGGTAAACGGTGGAGCATTAAATAAAAGAGAAATGCTGGCTGACAATGTAAGAGCTATTTTGGCAAACAAAGCTATGCTGGCTGATAAAGCTGTGACAGCTGATGAAGCACTTGCAATTGATTGGAAAAATATTCGGAACAAACCTATTGATTTTGGAGAAGGAGGATTGGTTATTAATACCACAAATTACGCGGCCAGTTCCAGTACATCAAATACATCACTCACATCCGATTATTCCATAACCGCAAGTTATGCATTTTTTGCAGGCACAGCGAATGTGGCGCTTTGGGCTCAAGGCTCGGGGCTAAGCGCTTTGGCGAATACGGCAAATTATGCCATTACAACGAATTTTTCATTTAGCACTTATCATTCCGTCACTGCGGATATTTCTTTAACTGCAAACTACATAGAATGGGATAAAATCGGCAACAAACCGCAATTTACTACAGCCGGCACATTGATGGATTTTTCCAGACAAGCACAAACAGCTAACATTGCAGTATGGGCTCAAAGTTCTGGGCTAAGCGTTTTGGCCAGTACGGCAAATATTGCTTTGACAGCGAATTATATCGACTGGAACAGGATCGGTAATAAACCTCAGGTTGCAACACAGGGTACGACTATAGATTATGCCAAATTATCCCAGACAGCGAATGTGGCGCTATGGGCACAGAGCTCGGGACTGAGCGCTTTGGCAAGTACGGCGAGTTTTGCTTATAAAGCAACCACATCAGATGTGCTGAGCAATATGAATATCAGTCAGTTCGTGAATAACACGGGCTATCTGACAACATACAACGAAACAGATCCGCTGGTAAAGGGCTATGCCAAGAATAAAGATGAAAACCAACTGATTGTCGGAACATCTAACTATGCAGCCCTGGCAAATACGGCTTTAACAGCAAATTACACAATAACAGCAAGTTTAGCATTTAACACTTATCATGCAAGTACAGCTGATATTTCTTTGACAACAAATTACATAGAATGGGATAAAATCGGCAATAAACCGCAACTGGTTACACAAGGCACTAATATGGATTATGTAAAAATGGCAGATACTGCGAATTCTGCTCAGGCTTTATCCAGTTCTTCAGACGCAATCATAATAGGTGATTCCGACTCAAATGGTAGCGGGGATATTGTAATTAAAACAGGCAATAATGAAAGAATAAAAATTCTTAATAGCGGGAACGTAGGTGTGGGGGTTGCGAATCCGAGTAGTAAATTGCAGGTTAATGGCGCTATTGCCACACCTGTTTCCAATATTAATAATGATTATCCTTTAACCGCTCAAGACAGTGTTGTGCTGATCGATTCCAGCGTAATTCAAAGGACAGTTACTCTTCCGGTACCAACGGGAATAACAGGACGTTCTTATACCATTAAAAAAATTGATCCATCTCTCAATGCTGTGGAAATAAAGAGCCAGAGCAATGAGCTTATTGACGGCAATAACAGATATTATCTTACCGCGCAATATGAATACGTTATTTTAGTGAGCAACGGAGCTAATTGGACCATAGCGGGGAACAATTAAAATGAAATTCATAAATAAAAGGGAGGTGTAAGTAAATGTTCGTTTTTGAAAATAAAAAAATGGGGATGAATAATACAAGGGAAGCGAGGGGAGTCATGAAAAAATCAATATATCTGGTTTTTATATTTATAGTAGTTGCAATACCAGTGAACTTTGCTATAACCAAGAAAAATCCTGACGCGTCTATTCAAATATATTCCAGAGTTGTAACAGATGGTATTACAATATCATCAAACGGCTCAATAGGTGTCGGCACTGCCGCACCGGTGTATAAACTGGATGTTGCCGGTACTGTGAACGCTACAGGTTTTATCGGTAACGGTTCACAATTAACACAAATTCAATGGAGCAGTATCACGGGGGCGCCGCTGGTGGTTTCATCGGGACAAACTATCAGTGAATCAGCCCATACTTTAACTGCTAACTATGCAGTTACGGCCGGAATAGCTCTGGATGTGGTATCCATATCCGGCGCCAGGATTAACAATGGTTCCATAACCAATGAAAAGATTGTAACAATTGACGGTTCCAAAATAATTGGTACTACATCTCCTGGTAATCACGCCATTACTCACCAAAAGGGTGGTGCCGATGAAATTACTATTTCAATGAGTCAGGTACAAAACCTTACTATATCAATTGATTCCAAATCAGATTTGGGACATACACACGGCGCCTCAACAATTACTGCTGTTAGCGGCTCCGTTGTTATTGGGGCTGTAAATACCGCCAGCGTAGCCCTAACTGCTAATTACATAGATTGGGCCAATATAGGCAACAAGAGTAGTGTAGTGACCAGTGGGATGACAGTAAATACGGCGAATTATGCTTCTAACACAGGATTATTGGGGGGCCAAACAGCAGCGCAATTAACAGTTGGTACGGCTAATATTGCTATTACCGCCAATTACATCGATTGGGCTAATATAGGTAATAAAAGCAGCGTAGTAACAAGCGGTACAACGGTGAGTACAGCGAACTATGCAACGACAGCGAATTACGCTGTTACAGCCGGAGTTGCTCTTGGTGTTATTAACGGGTCCATATCTGATGCCAAAGTATCTGATGTAAGCGCCACCAAACTTACAGGAGCAGTATCTGTGAACTCAGCGGTAATTAATAATTCTCTGGTTATGACTGTGGTGAATTCTTCCAGCAACATAGGGGTAGGAACCACGGCCCCAAACAGCAAATTTACTGTAAACGGTTCATTCGCCACCGCTTTAAATACATATTCAGCGGCAGCAACATTAGGTAATCTTGATAGTGTAGCGGTAGTTAATGCTTCAGCAGGCAGTGTCACTATTACACTCCCTTCACCGGCATCAATAAACGGCAGACAATATACAGTAAAGAAAACCGATAATACACTTAATACCGTAACCATTGGTACACTTGCCGGTAATATTGAAGGTAATTCAACCTATGTGCTCACAGCTCCGTCAGAATTTGTAAATCTGGCCAGCGACGGTACAAATTGGGTAGTTGTCGGTTGTAACTAAAACAACAAAGCGACAATTAAAGTTTTTTAGTCTAAAGGGGTGATTTTTTCACCCCTTTTTTTTGTCAAAAATTTTACACGGTTCCACACCCCAGAAACCCCGGTAATATCTAAGAAAAATGTTTATTTGCTCTTGAAAATGGGCATAAGCATATTGATACGCGAACAGATATGGGGGAAGAGTTTGTTTAAAGTGTGTAAATTTAGGATAATTATCTATATATTATTGCTTTCAGTTGTGTTTGCCGTGACGGTAAAGAAACCTGACGGCTCCATTCAGATATTTCCGGATGTACCTACAGAAGGAATAATTATTTCTTCCAACGGCAATATTGGTATTGGTATTCTTAATCCCAAAGATAGGCTGGAAGTTGCAGGCGGGGTAAGTGCCAGTGGGACAGTAACTGCCGCAGCATTTGTAGGTGACGGATCACGGCTCGGTGGCCTGGTCACAGCCGGACAAGTTGTATCCACAGCCAATTATGCCGGTACATCAAACATAGCACTTAACACATATCACTCTAACACTGCCGATATAACAGTGAGCATGAACGCACAAGGCCTTTTTGGGGCAATCAGTGTAGCAACTAATAACAATATCATGAGCATAACACCAGCCGGGAATGTTGGAATCGGTACAAATAACCCCGGAAGTCAATTAAATCTTCAAAGAAATCAATATTCAGCCAACCCTCAATTGATATTAAATAATCAGGATATGACCAATGATGTCGGTTATGAACCGGAGTTTCAAATTCAGAGAGGCGGGAATCCGGCCTTTACATTTTCAACATACTATCATAATGATTCCATCTATTATTCGGATATTACAATAAGCACAGGGAATTGGTTAAGACTATATGGTAACAGCAACAGAGGAACCACCGGCAGAATAGATCTTACGGCGTCCGGGATATACCTGAATGGGAGTGTTTATCCGCAAGGAGCACTGATGTTGTCTAGAACCGGGGATGCTGCTTCCATAGCTACACAAAAAAAATCAAATGCCCAGGTTTTTCAGAGTTCATTATGGAATGGAAGTTCTGCTGTTGGCGTTTATAGTGCAATTGTCAATCTAGCGTCCACGACTATCGGGGGTTCTTCAAGATTAGCACTTATTGCCGGCACCAGCAGTACAGGTGTTGGTGGTATAGAGGCAATATCAATAGACAATATTTCTGGTAACGTAGGGATAGGCATCAGCGCGCCCAGTGCTATGCTGCATGTTAGTGGTAATATTACAGGACAACCGATTTTTATAGCCGAGAATAGCAGCGCGCCTAACTCATTATTTGTCAGCAGTAATGGATATGTCGGTGTTGGCACATCAAACCCCAGAGAATTATTTGATGTCTGGGGGCATGCCAGAATCAGACAAAATCTATATTTGGGAGATGCCGAATCCATGTTGTTACTTGGTTCTAATTATGATATCCAGGTTAAGGGTTGGAATGCAGGGGATGCTACTTATGTCCCGATAGCAACTTTTTTAAAAACATCTGTTGCCGGCAACACCGGTAAACTTGGTGTAGGTACAACTATGCCGAACGCAACATTGCACGTAAGCGGTAATATTGCAGGACAACCAATCTTTGTAGCCGAGAATAGCAGCGCGCCTAATGCATTCGTAGTAACGGGAAGCGGCAATGTGGGCATTGGCACAACTAATCCGCAAAACGGTACTTTAGAAATTTCCGGTACCGCAAATGTCATTCCTCTTTATGTTTTCGGTTCAGGACCATTGACCCAGGGAGTAAGAAATACTGTATTTTTTACCGGTGCCAATTCTACAGGCGGGACGGGTCTGGCAATTGAAAATTCAGGTGTCGCTGCTATCGGGACAAAAACCAATATAAACAGTTATATGAAAAGGACAACCGGTGGCCAAACATTGGTGGGACAGCTTGAGTTTATGATGCAGGATGTAGGTAATACTTCTTATTCTTCTGCTTTTTCTATCAGAACAGCGGCAAACGGAAGCTACGCTACAAGATTATATATAAGTCCTTCCGGTAATATAGGTATTTCAGTTGTTACACCTTCAGCTACACTTGATATAGGTGGTACAGTAAGTGCTGCATCTTTAGTTGTGAATGGGACATTAACAGCTAACAATTTTGTAGGTAGCGGCGCGGGATTAACTGATGTGCAGTCGAATACCGCAACAACATCCAATATGGCAGTAAGTATGAACGCGCAGGGACTTTTGGGGGCTATAAATGTAGCAACTGATAATAATGTATTTAACATAACTTCCGCGGGTAATGTGGGCATTGGGACAACCACCCCGGCATACTCACTTGATACTGTCGGGATTATTCGCGCAAAAGGTGGAGCCATATATTCAACACAGGCAAGTCCGACAAATACACTTGTGATTAACGGAACATCTTCAACTTTACATAAAATATATTCAAATAGTACTGTTGATTTATCTTTAGGGACTAATAATTCTACTAATCAATTATATTTACAAAATGGAGGGAATGTCGGCATCGGTAACATAACTCCGGACAGCAAATTAAAAGTCGAAGGCGCCATTGCCACAACCATTAATATAAAATCTTCAGATTATACGTTGAGCGCTTCCGATAGTGTAATTCTGGTAAGTGCCAATGCGGATGTAACCCTTACTTTGCCATTAGCTTCAGGTTGTTCAGGAAGAAAATATAATATGAAAAAAGTTGATAATTCTCTGGCCAAAGTCTACATATCCGGAAGCGGCTCTGATACAATTGATAGTAATAGCAATTATACTCTTTTTGCTCGCTGGCAGTTCGCTTCTGTGGTGAGCGACGGCAACAACTGGTACGTTATTGAGGGAAATTAGCACAACAGGTTTTATAGCTGAATATAACGGAGGAGTTTTTGAAATCAATTAGCAAAATTTCTCTTTATATGCTGCTGATTTTTATGGCAGTATTATTCCCAATTATGCGTCAACAGACTGATGGGTCGATATATATATATACTTCTTCTCCCAACCAAAGCCTGGTTGTTTCCCCAAACGGAAATGTGGGCATAGGTTCATTGAATCCGCTCAAACTTCTTCATCTGAAAAATGATAATGCCGCAATCAGATTTGAAAACGACAACGCTTTTTGGGATTATTATATGTTAGCCGGAGGGCAGGGGCTTTATTGGTCATATAATGGTTCAGCGGCTGAAACCATGGCACTGTCTACCTCTGCACTTTATTTAAAAAACAGCGGTATTATTTATTCAAAAATAACAGCGACAAACGGTTATACCTATTTTAATGGAGGGAATGTTGGTATCGGAACGGCTGTTCCCAACGCTACCTTGCATGTCAGTGGTAATGTCAGCGGACAACCTGTTTTTATTGCCGAGAACAGTAGCGCGCCCAGTGCTATTTTTGTAAGCAGTAATGGCTGGATCGGCATTGGTACACCGACCCCATCCAGACCGATTGATTTTATAAATAATAATGCTGCGTTGAGGATTTATAATACAGGAACCGGCACAGGTTATCATGCGATGGTTATGTTGGACGCAGCCGGCGCAGCTGCCAATTTTTCTCAAATACGTTATTCCAATCAAGGTACAGCATACTGGGCAAACGGCCTGGACCCGTCAGATTTTTATAAATATAAAATAGGTAACGGAATTAATGTAAATATAAATACCAGGTTTACATTGGATACTACTGGTAATGTTGGGATAGGGATCACAACTCCGTCAGCTTTATTGCATGTCAGCGGCAATACTTATGGACAACCCATTTTGATTGCTGAAAGCGGTGCTGCACGTAACGCATTATATGTAAGTAGTAACGGCCAGGTCGGAATCGGTACAGCTTCCCCGCGTCCCGGATACTCACTGACAACAGCGCAGGGTATATCGATTATCTCTCCGGGCGCTTTGGACTGGTCAGGCGGGAACATGCGCATTCAGGAAAGCGCGAACTATAATATGTCATTTCTTACCTGGACAGGTTCAGCTCTTACCGAAAAGATGCGTATACAGGGTGACGGAAATGTGGGTATAGGAACTTCAAATCCTACAGCAAAATTGCATATAAATGCCGGTGCCAACGATGGCCTCAGACTGGAAACCAATGACCAGAATTCCTGGGGCTTAAGGATTCAAAACAGGACTGTTTCTTCAGATTTCAGTAAATCATTTTCAATAATTCAGGACAATAACGGTCTGACCAAATTTTACAACGGTCTAACCAACATTATGAATATGGACCAGAATGGGAATATCGGTATTGGTACTACAGCTCCTGATTGGAAACTGCATATTTATGACAGTGTTAATCATGCTTATATAAAGATTATGGGTCTGGACACTCTGGATAAGGGTTTACAGATAGGCTCCGCAACTCACGGATCTATATGGTATTTTACTTATAGAAATACTACTAACAATCCGGGTAGAAATCTTGGCCTTTGGTGGTATGACCCCAATACTTCGGAAAATGCTGAGAAATTTACCTTCACACCGTCCGGGAATTTTTATGCTGCGGGTTTAGTCGGTATTGGAACTACTGCACAAAATAAAAAACTGGAAATTAGTCCTGCGGCTCGAACAACTGCTTATTCTGCTGATAATTCCACATCATGGAGCGACCTGCAGATTATAAATCCTACTAACACTCAATATGCTGCGACAGGCATATCTTTCATTATTAATACTGCGCAACATATTAATGCCGGAACAGGGATTGCGGCGGTTAAAGCGGTCAATAATACCGACTTTGCAGCAGATATGGTGTTTATTACCAGACCGAATGCAGTTGTAGCTACGGAAAGGATGCGAATAACTTCCTCAGGTAATGTGGGTATCGGCACTACAGCACCTTTAAATAAATTGCATGTGGAAGGTACAAATGGTGGAAATGCTGGAATATATCTGAATAATGCCACTCCGAATAATACGTCTTATACCTTATATAATGATTCCGGAACTTTGAAATGGAATGGTACTGCTCTGGCGACGGGAGCCAGCGTGAGTGGTACGACTGGTAAAATACCGAAGTTTACAGGCCCCAGTTCACTGGGTGATTCGATAGTGGCTGAAAGCGGTGGGAATATAGGAATTGCCACTTCAAATCCTTTGTATAAATTGGATGTAAATGCCAATTCCATGCATTTAGGCGCCGGAGATAACGGTTTATTTCTTGTATCAACTACAGGCCAGGATGCTGAGATAGCGCAGAGCAGTGTATGGAATGGGGGCTGGTATGCGAAGGCTAACAATGCAGCAGGTATCGGTCTTTATAACGGAGATATCTGGTTCAAGACCGATAGTGGATTGACCACTGGAAATGTTTATACACCTTCAACCAGAATGTTTATATCAAAAGCAGGGAATGTAGGCATCGGTACTACAAACCCTCAGGAAAAACTGCATGTCAGCCAGGGCGCAATCAGATGGGATAATGCTTTTTCAGGTCAGGTAGGCCTTCTTAGTTATAGCGGTGGCCATGGGGCAGCTTTGTTATATGATATAAATGGGACAGCCGGTATTGACCTTCGAGCTTCCGGGAATACATATTTTAATGGAGGCAATGTTGGTATAGGGACCACAAACCCTCAGGCAATATTGCATATCGTACAACCGGTAAATACAAATTGGGTTTATCCGTTTACACCGGCAATGATCATTGACTCCGCGGCCGGCAGCAGCCAAATACCTTTAATTTTCAGATCAAATAATACCAGTTATGGGATATTAAAAAGTGACACAGGCGGTAATTTTGTCATTGGTTCCATGTACAACGGTTTTATTTCGTTTTATAACCAGAATAATGAACTGGTAAGGATTACCGCGACCGGTAATTTTGGTATCGGTACTACATCGCCGGCCGCCAATCTGCATGTGAGCGGCAACTCAGCCGGCCTACCTATTTTGCAGGTTGGTAATGCCGGAGCCCCTAACTCCTTGGTAGTGAGTAATAACGGATATGTAGGTATAGGAACAGCCAATGCCCAGTTAAAATTACACGTTTATAATACACCCTATACCGCACTGTTTGCCAATTCCTATAATGGAACTTCTTATCCTGACGGAGGAGTGATAATAGCAAACAACAATAATACCATTAATAATTTCGGATCATTGATTTTTGCTGATTCGGACATCTATGGTACACCCGGTTCGGTTGCTATCGGAGCTCAGTTTACAGACAGGACCAATCATTATGGGGATTTTGTGATCGCCCTTAGAAATTCTTCCGGTTATGGAGAGAAGTTCAGGTTAACTTCTTCGGGGAATGTGGGAATTGGTACCGCAAGCCCAACGGATAAATTAACTGTTATTGGCACTGTTAATGCCACGACGTTTGTGGGGAATGGTTCTCAACTAACCAATATAACCGTGCAAACAGCTTCTACCGCGAACAAGGCTGTGTCCATGGATGCGAAGGGCTTGCTCGGAGCAATAACAGTAGCGACTGGAAATAGTGTTATGAGCATTTCAAGTGTAGGCAACGTAGGCATCGGAATTACCAATCCGGTTGTCAAATTGCATGTTTTGGGAAGTCAGATGTTTTTTCAGGGCCCGGATGCTTCCTATCCGGATTTCGGTCTGACGTCATACAGTGATACCTATTGGATGGGTGGAAGCTTGAAATTTATCAGAAGCCGCGGAACTTATGCCAGCCCAACAGCTCTGGTCAATGATGACTTTCTTGGAGGCATATCTACTTGGGGATATGATGGCGCTACAAGCCAGCGCGGAGCTGATGTTTACTTCAGGGTAGACGGCACTGTTTCTTCCGGGAAGTTGCCAAGCAGGATTGAGTTTATTACGTCCGACACAAACGGGCAGGCAACCAGAATGGTGATTAGAAGCAGCGGCAATGTGGGAATAGGTACCACTAATCCGATTGCGGCCTTGGACGTAAATGGTAATATACATGTCCCTTATAATGCTTATATTTCCAATGAAACTACATTCGGTGACAGCACTATAACCGGATTCAAACTTGCGGCCGGCAATGTTCAGATCAGAGCATCCGGTGTAGAAAATATAGATGCCAATTACCAGCATCTTAAATTGGGAGCGTCCGGATATGGAAGCGGTACAGGTTATGGAGATATTCGTTTTTATACAACAAATGCATCGGGCCAGGCGATTGATGATAACTATGAGCGGATGCGTATAGATAATGCCGGGAACGTTGGGATCGGTACAAAGAACCCGACAAGCATTTTGCATATCAATGGAACAGTCGGATCAATAGCCGGAGGTATTACTTTTGGTGATGGAGACAGCGGGATATATGAATATGCAGATGATACCATAGGATTTTGGAACCTGGGGGCTGCAAGGTGGGTGGAGGATTCCGGGAAAATCGGTTCGGCTGCGGGTGGGTCCAGATGGCTTAATGAAGCAGCATCTTCAACCAACCCGGTTTTTTCCCCCGGGAATAATGATGAAACTACAGGTATAGGTGCGGCCGGCGCGGGTGTCATTTCATTTATAGCAAATGGTACAAATGTGATGAATGTGAATTCAAATAGTGTTGGTATAGGGACTACTAACCCGAGCGCAGAATTAGAAATTGTATATAATGGTTCGACTGACCTTTTTAAAATAACTAATAGTTTGGGTAATTCTACTTTTCAAATGCCCAATTCCACCTTACAAGCTCTTTATAATAACGGATATAACGTAACAGCTCCCCGGATCAGTTTTATCGGGGACACTGATACCGGATTCACCAGGGCCGCTGCTGATCAACTGGAACTTATTACTAATGGAACTTCCAGAATGCATATTGATGATGTCGGCAGGGTTGGCATCGGTATTATTGTTCCAAATGCTACTCTGCACGTGAGCGGCAATTTATCCGGTACACCTATTTTTAGAGCAGAAAACGCCTCAGCCCAGAATGCTTTTATGGTGAGCAATAACGGATATATCGGCATCGGTACAGCAAGCCCGGAAAGTAAACTTGAGATATCCAACGGGGGGATAAGATTTTCAGGCACGGGTGGTTTTGGCACTGGAACTGACTCAGGTCTCTATGGAGATGGCGGGACAACAGGGAAATTAACATTGATCACTGCAGGCAGCCCCAGAGTAACAATTTCCGGTAATGGATTTGTCGGGATAGGAACTTCAACACCAAGTGTGAAACTGCATGTTATAGGTGGAGCAGGGTACGCGACGATACTGGAAGGTGGTACAGGCGGTAGTTTGAGGTTCGGTAACGGTGCGCAGGGTGCGTTGACCTATGATACAAACAAGGCCATTCTTTATGCGCTTGCCGGAAATGATTTATCCCTGGGCGCGAATAATTCTTTTGATCAGTTCTATATAAAAACTGGAGGCAATATTGGTATCGGAACCACTGCTCCTTCTACGAAACTGGAAGTGGCAGGTATAATCAGCGCATCAGCTGCAATAGTAAATGGAACTATTACCGCAAACTATTTTGCGGGAAATGGTTCATTCTTGACTAATATAGCCGCGCAAACAGCCTCAACTGCCAACAAAGCAGTGTCCATGGATGCGCAGGGCTTGCTTGGGGCAATATCAGTGACCACGGGAAATAATATCCTGAATATAACCATAACAGGTAATGTGGGGATTGGGACAACCAATCCGAACCTGGGAGGTTATTCCGGAACAATCACTACTATATACAATGGAAACGCGGGAAGTCAGGGTGTTCTGGAATTAGTCGGCAATAGAAACGCGATCAATGCGCTGACTGGCGCCATATCTTTCCATAATACTCAGGCATCACAGACCGATAAAAGGATTGCTTTAATCAGCGGAGTTGTGGGCAGTTCCGGAGATTTGGATTCCGGCGCATTGCTTTTTAAGACTGCTGATACCAACGGCAGTATGCAAACCAGAGCATTAATTGATGAGAGTGGCAATGTCGGTATTGGGACAACAGTTCCCAGTAGTACATTAGCCATAAGCGGGTCAATCGCTGTCAAAGTCACGACCCCCAATGCTGATTTAACCCTGGATGCCGGCCATTATCTGGTGGCCATGGATGCTTCCGGTGCTGCAAAAACAGTCACCTTACCTTCAGCTTCCGGGTGCGTCGGACGAATCTATATCATAGCTAAGATAGATAGCAGTGTGAATACTGTCACTGTTACCAGAGCAGGCAGCGACACAGTTAATGGCGAGACTTCTTATGTTTTGCGTAATATTTATGAAACTGTGCAGATTGTAAGTCTGGGGAATCAATGGTTGGTGATAAGTAAGTGATGATATGAGAGGATCGAGGGAGAGGTCAAATTGAAAATATCATTGAAAATCTTACGAAAATTGAAGGTTCAGGTTATCATAAAAATATGAAAAAAATATTATATCTTCTTTTAATTATAGTTTGTATACCGGTTATGGCCATGATAGAAAACAAACCGTCCGGCTTGATGCTTCTCTATGTGGCAACTCCGAATGTCGGTGTAGTTATTTCCTTAAACGGTAACGTCGGTATCGGGACAACAAATCCTCTTACAAAATTGCACTTGAAATATGACGGGTCGGTTATAGACGGATTGATGTTTGATGATACCAATATAGCAAACCCCCGAATATGGAAAATTGGCGCAGGTGTGGGATTGGCCGGGGGATTTGGCCTTTATGACGCAACAGCTGCTTCTATTAGAGTGATGGTGAGCAGCAATGGCAATGTGGGAATAGGGACAACGAGTCCGGCTTATAAATTAGATATTAACGGCTCTGTACGTTATGGTTCCAGTCAAACAAATCCTGCGAACTATGATCAGCTTTATTCAAGTGCCGGCGTTTATTATAATGCTGATGGCACTTATTATCATGATCTTGTTCAAACAACAGCTCGCCCATATGTATCAACGGGGGTAACAGCGGGCGGTTATCATCGCGGAATGATGACTGATCTGACATATTATGATTCCGGCGGAACATATACAGGAACTCTGGGTACAATGACCGGTTATCAAACCAATGTGGGTATAGAAAATGCCGGTAGCGGAACAGCAATCACCAGTGTGACAGGGTTTCAATCAAATGTTTTTAGCTACACCGGAACAACAATAGCCAATGCTTATGGTCTTTATCTTGCTTTTGCCGGCGCTGGTACGGTTAACAATAATTATGGTATTTATCAGGCTTCAGCTTCGCAGAAGAATTATTTCGGTGGTGCTGTCGGTATCGGAACAGTCAGTCCTGATTATAATTTGCAAGTAAATAGCGATACGTATGCTGCTAACATAGCTATCAGTACTAAGGCTAATTATAACTCGACGTTGCTTTTCGGTTCGGATATTGATGGCGGGACCAATACGCGCTGGGGTATTCTGGGCATGGACTATCCGAATAATGTTTTCAAGATAGTTAATGGCGGCTCAAATGGCGCATTCGCCAGCAACACTAAAGGCTTAATGATAAATCCTTCAGGTAACATCGGTATAGGTAATATCAATCCGGATGCGAAATTGGATATAATCAGCACAACCGATAATAATCCCGGTAGCAATCAGGCGATACAATTTAACGGTCTCTTTGGTTTCAGAATGGATGCAGGTACTTATACAAATTTGAATCTGGACAGATACAGTGGAGGTTGGGCTTCCACACCAATAATGACTTGGGACAGAAATGCCGGGTACGTGGGGATAAGTGCTGCAACCCCTAATTATTATCTTACAATTGGAGAAAATACAGCTGGTAATAATACTAATTATTCTCTGGCTGTATTGCGTCACGGATCAATGGCTAATCCAGGCACATATAGCAGTGCAGCTCCTGCGCTCTATATAGGTGATATTTCAGGAGATGGCCCTTCTGCTGGAATAGATACGACAGGAGTGGTGAATTTTTCATTAGCCAGAGTTGGTGACAGCGATACATATGCGGATAATGCTACACTTTTAATGCTGCGTAATGATACTGGCGAAGGTATTAGGGTTTCTGGCAAGCGTAATGTTTTTATCGGTTATGGAACAGCCAGCGCAACATCCAATCAAACAGGAGGATTATTAGTTAATGGCAATGTAGGTATAGGGACTACTAGCCCGAATGAAAAATTGTCGATAGCTAATGGAAACCTGGATATTTTGAATACAAGCCCATATATTAATTTTTTAAGAGCCGGGACTAATACTGATTATCAGGTGATAAATGATGCAGGTTATTTTAGAATTAAAAAAGCAATTGATGGAGCCACTTGGTCTGATCTGATAACAGTAAAAAATGATGGCAACGTTGGAATCGGGACCGCAAGTCCGGGAGGATTTATAAATACAGGAGAGTATTTTAAACCAGATTCTTCCGGTACAAATACTGATATTTATTCCGCTAATAATGAAGCGGTTTTGAACTTGGTTTCAAACCAAAACGCGGTTGGCGCGCACATCGGCGGGCTATATTTTACCAGAGCCGCTGGCAATACTGATGCTCACAGGCAAATTGCCGCTATTCAAGCCAGGCAGACACAAGCCAGCGGTATTTCGGGTGGAGATTTGTATTTTTTTACCAAAATAAATGGCAGTGGTAACGGAATAGACAGTCCTAATATGGCCATAACAAATCAAGGTAACGTTGGTATAGGGACAAACAGTCCTGCGGGGAGACTGCATGTTGTCGGGGGTGGCCTATATGTTGACGCAGATGGTAGTGGCCAATTAAATCTTCGTGGCAGCAGTAATACCGCAAATCGATTATATATGGGATACAATACAGGCAGTGATTATACATATATTCAGGGTGTAACTGATTTTATTTCCTATAGAACATTGGCTTTAAATCCAAGCGGTGGCAACGTTGGTATCGGAACCACAGCACCTAATTATAAATTACATGTTAATGGAGAAGCTCAAATTAATAACACGGGAAACTCTACTTTTTTATATATAGGCAATGTTGATGGTACACGTACCTTTGGTGCGTTGGGCACCTCGGCTGATAATAATGGCTATTTCAGAATTCAAGCAATTAAAACATCCAGTACTTACGGTGACATTGTCATGAATAACTCCGGTGGCAACGTTGGTATCGGAACAACGAGTCCTGGTGCAAAATTAGAGGTATCGGGAGACTTTAAATTAAACTATAGTTACCGCCATTTGAAATTGTTCGATATCAGGGGTGTTTCCACAGCCGGAGATTATTTTACAGTTGAGCATTATAGTGACGGTAGTGGTGAAAATGCCACATATGCAACAAGGTACTATGATTCTTCAACAGCTACAATAAGCGGTCCTTTATTTAGTTTGAGCAGTACTGGTTCGGCATATTTAGTTAAAGCCGGAATAGGTTATTCAGACTCTGGTACAGCTACCTTGGCGGTAAATGGTAATGTAGGTATAGGGACTACTTCTCCGGCAGTGAAACTGCATGTTTCCGGTGGATCCGGTATGATTGAGAATACATCACCTTATCTGATTCTAAAAGACAGCAATAATACGGATCCTGCCGGTTTAGTCGGTTATATTAGCATTCAAGGCTCAGACAGTTTGGAAAAAGCCTGGATTGGTGATGGTGGGTTAAACGCACTACTTAGTTTTTATGGTGGGACCGGCTATAGTTCAAATTTTTATACAAATGGTGCAGAGCGCGTGAGAATTGATATATCTGGCAATGTAGGTATTATGACTACAACGCCGGGAGCACCTTTGGAAATCTATGCATTTGATGGAAAGCATATACGATTGAGTGAGGGTGTTACCAATTACGGAGAAATCGGTTATGGTTATGCAGGCGCGGGCGGGGCCATGACCTGGATAGGGACAAACTTAAACTCTACCAGCTTAGCAAGAACACAATCCAATGTATCCTGGCCGAGCTGGTTTTCACTTTATGATACATATAATGATTATTACTATGTAGGGAGAATAGCAGCAGGTGGTGGGTCCACGGTAACAGTTCCTTTTTTTATTAAAAATGATGGCAACGTCGGTATCGGAACTACAAATCCGCAAAGGATATTACATGTTCATGCCACGACAGACGGCAACTTATGGGTCAGAGCGGGTTCCGAGTTTGGTGCTGGTTACAGCGGAACAGCCATTCAGTCTGTTAATGATGCTAATAATACTACTACAACGTTGAACCTTGCCGGGGCACCTATCGTCATGTTGGGTAACGTTGGTATGGGTATAGCTAACCCAGCCTATAAACTGGATGTGGCTTCCGGCTGGGTAAACTCGGTCAGCGGCTACAAGACCAACGGCGCGGACTATGCTGAGTACTTTGAAAATGAAGAACAAATCTCTACAGGTTCGGTGGTCGGAATAAATACAGCAACCGGTAAAGTAAGAAAATATCAGCCGAGTGATGAACTTCTGGGGATTTGCACCGAAGGTCACGGTTTTATTGGGAACAATATGGATGAATCAAATGTTAATTATTCTCTGATAGGACTGCTTGGCCAGCTGGAATTTAATAAAAATGAAACGATTATTGTCGGCCGTCTGGTGAAAACAACCGATGGTAAAAAGATCGGGATACTTCTCAGCAATGGGAAAGTGTTTATTGGAAAGTGAAAAGTTAAACCGCACAAGTCATTACGAGGAGTGAAACGACGAGGCCAGCCGTCGCTTTACCGCTATAGCTGGCAGGCAAGTCCGGAATGACAACGCAAACAAACATTGTAAAGTTTTTTCAATATTCAATTGCCCTCGAAATTCACTTAAAACCATAGTGCATATTTAAAATCGTCGTAGTATAATACTCTCCGGTTTTTTGTTTTTTTCGTGGTAATTGCCCGACACATAACACTTACCACCTAACACATATCACTTTTTAAAGGAGGCATAATAGATGGGGACAAAGAATGTGTATTTTTTTGGAAAAGGAAAGGCCGACGGTAACGGCAAAATGAAAGATCTGCTTGGCGGCAAAGGTGCCGGCCTGGCTGAAATGACAAATTCCGGTGTAGCCGTGCCTGCCGGTTTTACAATCACTACTGAGGTTTGTGATCACTATTATAAAAATGGTAAAAATCTTCCTGCCGGACTGGAAGAAGAAGTTGAAGAGAATATAACAAAACTGGAAGCAACCATGGGTATGAAACTGGGTGAGGAATTAAATCCTCTTTTGGTTTCTGTCAGATCAGGTGCCAAGGAATCCATGCCCGGTATGATGGATACCATTTTAAACCTTGGTATTAATGATAAGGTTGTGGAAAGTCTGATTAAGAAAACAAATAATCCGCGTTTCGCCTGGGATTCCTACAGACGTTTCATTCAGATGTTTTCCGACGTGGCCATGGATGTGCCCAAACACAATTTTGAAGAAGCGCTTACTGAGGCCAAACATAAGAAAGCCAAAGATACAGGCCGTGATCCTAAAGAAGTAAAGGATACGGACTTGTCTGCTGATGATTTGAAACAACTGGTTGTAGTTTTTAAAGGAATTTATAAAAAAGAAAAGGGCGAAGATTTTCCTCAGGAACCCCGCAAACAAATGTGGGCTGCTATAAAAGCTGTTTTCAATTCCTGGAACAATGAACGCGCGATCGTCTATCGTCAGAAATATAATATTAAAGGTCTGCTCGGTACTGCCGTAAACGTACAGTCCATGGTTTTCGGTAATATGGGCGATACCTCAGCAACCGGAGTATGTTTCTCCAGAAACCCGGCCAACGGTGAGAACAAGTTTTACGGAGAATTTCTGATCAACGCCCAGGGTGAAGACGTAGTAGCAGGTATTCGTACGCCGCAGAAAATTTCTGTGGAATCTTCCAAAGAATGGTCCCAGGTACATGGTATTTCCGAAGAGGACAGAAAAAACAAATATCCTTCTCTGGAAGAACTGATGCCGGTCGCCTACAAGCAGCTTATAGAATATAAAAATAAACTGGAAAAGCATTACCGTGATATGCAAGATATGGAATTTACCATTCAGGAAGGCAATCTCTACATGTTGCAGACCAGGAACGGTAAAAGGACCGGGTTCGCCGCAATAAAATGCGCTGTGGACATGGTAAAAGAGGGTCTTATCGATGAAAAAGAAGCAGTACTCAGGGTTAATGCCGACCAGCTGAACGAGGTTCTTAGACCGGTTTTTAATAAATCGGACAAAGAAAAGGCAAGAGGTGAAGGCCGGATCGTGGCCAGAGGCCTTAATGCCGGTCCGGGAGCAGCATGCGGCCAGGTTTATTACACAGCGCCAGAAGCAGTAGAAGCTGCTGAAAAACGTGGTGAAAAAGTAATTCTGGTTCGTTATGAAACAACTCCTGAAGATATTAAAGGTATGATTGTGGCCCAAGGTATTCTGACAGCAATGGGCGGAGCCACTTCACACGCTGCCGTTGTGGCCAGGCAGCTCGGTACGGTCTGCGTAGCCGGCTGTAACAAACTGCATATTGATTATGTGAAGAAGCAGATGACTGTAGATAATCAGGTTGTAAAACAGGGTGATTTTTTATCAATAGACGGTTTTACAGGAGAAGTTATCCTGGGTAAGATTACAACTATTCCTTCAGAAATTTTACAAGTTTTAATTGAAGGAACTTTGCCGGTTGGCGAGTCGGAACTTTTTCAGGAATATCAACTGCTAATGAGCTGGGCAGACAAGTATAGAACCCTCGGTATCAGGACTAATGCCGATCAACCTGATCAGAGTATAGTTGCCAGAAAATTCGGAGCAGAGGGTATAGGGCTTTGTCGTACAGAGCATATGTTTTTCGGCGGAGACCGTATCAAAGCCGTGCGTGAAATGATTTTAGCCAGCGACACAGCAGGACGTGAAAAAGCTCTGGATAAATTACTGCCCATGCAGGTAGACGATTTTGTAGGTATTTTTGAAGCTATGTCAGGTTTGCCGGTAACTATTCGTTTACTTGATCCTCCTCTACATGAATTTCTACCTAACAAAGATGAAGAAATCAAAGAACTCGCAGCAGAAATGAAAGTAAGTTTTGACGTATTGAAAAACAAAGTCAAATCTCTGCATGAATTTAATCCTATGCTTGGACATCGCGGTTGTCGTTTGGGTATTACCTATCCTGAAATTTATGACATGCAGTTCAGAGCTATAATTCTCGCGGCCATAACCATCAAACAAAAAGGTGAAGATATTGTTCCGGAAATTATGATTCCTCTTGTGGGTGATGTAATGGAGTTCACGATACTAAGAGATAATTGCGTGAAGATCATTGAAGATGAAACCAAAAAAGCCGGTATCAATCTGGATTACAAGATCGGAACGATGATCGAAGTTCCCAGAGCGGCTATTACAGCAGACACTATTGGTAAGGAAGCGGAATTTTTCTCCTTCGGTACCAATGATCTTACTCAAATGACTTGCGGATTCAGTCGTGACGATTCCGGATCATTTTTAGGTGAGTACGTAGAAAAGGGTATTTATGAATTTGAGCCTTTTCAGGTATTGGACCAGGAAGGTGTCGGCGAACTCATGAAGATCGCCGTACAAAAAGGCAGAAGCGTTAAGTCCGATCTGAAAATGGGGATTTGCGGTGAACATGGCGGCGAGCCAATGACTATCGCTTTTTGCCATAAAATCGGTTTAAATTACGTAAGTTGTTCACCGTATCGTATACCTATTGCGCGTCTGGCTGCGGCACATGCTGCGTTAAAAGCGTAATAGTTTATAGTTAAGTTTTTTTTACAGAAGGGTTGAGGGGATATTTTCTTCAACCCTTCTGGTTTATGGAATGATAAAGATAAATGAAATATGAATAATCAATGACTTTATCTAACAATACTATCGATTCCATCCGTGACAAGACTGACATTGTAGAACTGATAGGTCAGTATGTAAGGCTCAAGAAAAAGGGCCAGAATTTTCTCGGTCTCTGCCCATTCCATCAAGAAAAAACCCCCTCATTTACCGTAAATCCGGTTAAAAATATCTGGCATTGTTTCGGGTGCGGTTCTGGTGGAAATGTTTTTGGTTTTCTTACCCGCATAGAAAATATCAATTTCATCGAAGCAGCCAGAATGTTGGCAGAAAAAGCCGGAATTACTCTGGAAGAGGATAAGAATTATTCTCCGGCCATAAATGATAAAAAAAATATTAACTATGAAATAATGAAGCAGGCGCTTGTTTATTTTGAAGCAAACCTTTCGGAAGAAAGAGTCTCAAAATACTTAGCTCAGCGCAAGATCAACACAGGGATTTCTGCTGATATGCATTTGGGTTATGCTAAGGCCCAACCTAACTCCTTATATTTATCCTTAAAGAAACATTACAGCGACAACGATTTGCTGGATACCGGTCTTTTTGTGGACTCGCATTCCGGCATACTGGACCGTTTTATTGACCGGCTTATATTCCCAATTTTTGATCTGCAGAACAGGGTAGTTGCTTTTGGTGGTCGCACTCTGGGTAATGATACTGCCAAATATATAAACTCTCCGGAAACCATGATTTATCACAAAAGCGATCATTTGTTTGCTTTAAATACAGCCCGTCCCTTTATAAAAGAAAACGACAATAGTCTGATACTGGTGGAAGGATATATGGATGCATTGGCCCTGTACCAGAGCGGTGTGCGAAATGTTTCGGCTGTTCTGGGTACATCGCTTACCCCACAACAGGTTAAACTCGCGGAAAGATACGCTGAAAATATTTATTTGTGTTTTGACGCAGATGATGCCGGACAAAAAGCTGTTATCAGGGCGGTAGAACTATTGCGTAATACTCAGTCCAAGGTTAAGGTTATTAATTTACTGGACTGTAAAGACCCGGATGATTTTGTTAAAAAATACGGTGGAGAAAAATTCGCAGAACAGATAAATACTGCCTTGCCTTTATTAAAATTTGCTCTTTATCACATAATAAATCAGTATTCACCTTTAGGTAAAGCTGCACAACTGGGCATTGAAGATAAATCCCGTATCATCAAGGATGTTAAAGAAGTTTATGCTGAACAGGATGAAATGATAAAAAATGAATATATCGGAGAACTGGCCCAAATTTTGAAACTTGATAACGAATTTATTAAAGCGAAGTTTTATTCATACAAAATTTTTAATATGCGCAATAAAGCTGTTTATTATAATACCAAGCAAATCGGCAAACAGGAAAAACAGGAAAAAGAAATTTTATCAGTACTTATCAATGATACCGATCTTCGCAAGGAATTTGTACAGAAATTTTCTGAGTACGATTTCGAGGACAAGGATCATCAGGAGATCTTCAAGTTGCTCAGAGAAAACATTGATAAGAAAGTAGATGAATTGCTCAGCGATTTGCCAGCTGAAATTTCCAAGCGCATAACTGAGTTTTCTATGCTAGAATCTATCATTAACAAACGTTTGCATATCGAGGACCATTTTAAGTCATTGCAGCAGCGAAACAAAAATAAAAGGATAGCATTTTTAAAATCAGAAATAAATAGACTTGAAAAACTGGCTGATTTTGATAAACTAACATTGCATCAAAAAGAGTTATCAGATTTAATAAAGCAATCATGAAAAAAGAAGCAACCTTCAAAGAAGAAACTTTCGAAAAAGATGGTCATATCCTGGATATCCTTGATAAGAACGAAGTAGAGCTGGAAGAAATAGACATTATTGTCGACGAAGCAGTCGAAGAAGTGGCCGAAGAAATAGAAGAAGAACTGGAAGAGCTGGAGATTGAGGAACTGGCCGCTGACAGGGCAGACCGTTTTGATTCCATCAAAGCTTACCTCAAAGAAATAGGTCGTATCAAATTATTAAAACCTGATGAAGAACTGGAAATAGCCAGAAAAATTCAGGATGAGCATGATGAGGAAGCACGCAAGGTTCTGATCCGGACTAACTTGCGCCTGGTAGTAAGCATTGCCAAGCGTTACAACGGCAGAGGGTTGTCTTTTCTGGACCTGATTCAGGAAGGCAATATCGGGTTGATGAAAGCTGTAGAAAAATATGACTACAAAAAGGGTTATAAGTTTTCTACCTATGCTACCTGGTGGATACGTCAAGCTATCACCCGTGCGATAGCGGACCAGTCGCGGTCTATTCGACTGCCGGTGCATGTGGTGGAAACAATAAACAAACTGAAAAAAATATCCAAAATGTTCATGCAGGAAAATAAGCGTAAGCCCAGCGAAGAAGAGCTGGCTACTTTAAGCGAATTTCCCATTAACAAAATTCGTGAGCTGGTAAAAATTTCTCAGCTTCCTATATCACTGGAAACTCCAATAGGAGATGACGACAGTAACAATTTATCCGATATAGTGGAAGGAGATTCCGCTAAAAACCCCGAAGAAAAAGTGCTCGCCGACCTGCTGCGTGAAGATTTGGAAAGAGTGCTTTCCAGTTTTCTTACCGAACGTGAACAGATGGTACTGCGTCTGCGTTTTGGTTTGCATGACGGCATGCCCAGGACTTTGGAAGAAGTAGGTCATGTGTATAATGTAACTCGGGAACGTATTCGTCAGATAGAGTCAAAAGCTCTGGAAAAACTTCGTCAGCAGACTAAAAATAGTCATATCGCCTCATATTTAGCGTAATTTTTTGAGTGTCATCGCGAGGAGCATTTACGACGTGACCAGCTGTCCCAGTACTATGGCTGGTAAACAATCCTCTAAAGTAATAGTGGATTGCTTACCTGCCGAAGCCCTTGGGCGAAGGAGGGCCGCGCTTCGCTCGCAATGTCTCCGTCGCCATGCGAAAAGTCCTATAGAATGGTTGTTGAACAGATATAGTTTTTTGTTTTTTTTCAAAAGGAACTACTCATGTTTTGCTTAAAAGCGCTTAATATATTAAAATAATTGAATAAATCAACTATGAAAAAAATGAAATTTATTCATTCAGCTTACGAAATAATTTATAGGCGATGCCAAAAATTGGCACCGCAAAGTAATGCTGGAGGTATGGAAGATATGAATAATAAAGTAGTAAATGTAAAAGAAAAAGTAAGAGAATTCAGTGCCGATAAAATAAAATTGAATATCAATGGTTCATTATTATCAGTA
This sequence comes from Candidatus Margulisiibacteriota bacterium, assembly GCA_028715625.1. NCBI lineage: Bacteria > Bacillati > Candidatus Margulisiibacteriota > Candidatus Margulisiibacteriota bacterium. The sequence continues at coordinate 27,994 of JAQURL010000014.1, forward strand.
GCCGATATCATGAAGATGGCAAATGGTAAAACAATATTGATAGACGCGATCGATAATGTAATAACAGAGCTAAACGGAGGGTATCAGTTTTCTAAAGAAATAGCTGAGGATTGGGTAAACAGATTACTTCTTTTAACCAAAGTAGGTCAAGAAGTTATGGCTGATCCTTATGCTATGTTAAAAGATACCGCCAGATATGCCCCTCCTCAATTTTTTACTCAAGATAAATTAGAAGAATACAAAAATAATTCTGATGTAATAGTTCTGGATACTATGCCTAATGTCGCATTAAAAGATCCGTCTCCTGCTGAAAATAAAATTATGAAACATACACTCAGAATAATACCTGCCGGTGGTGTGGACTCTACCTTTTATAAAGGATTAAATAAAGAAGAAAAAGCACAATTGATGGAAATGTTATACGATAAAGAACTTGTGGATGTTTTTGGTAAGTATGATGCCAAAGATTATATTATAAGATCTTTTGCTTCAATTAATGACAAAACTGAGAAAAAAAATGTATCAATAATTGAATCATTAATTGTTAATTCATATAAAAACGGCATTCGCAATATTGCTTTATATGGTAATGGCATGAGCTATCAACCTATTAAAGAATATTTAGATAAAAAATTCGGTCATATTAAAGATTTAAATATTGTTGTAATACCGCAACCGTTATTACCGAAAATGAAAAAAGTTGATAATGAAGTTATCATCTCCGCTGCAAATGGTGGTTATCCCGGTGGCCATGGTCATGGTTTGAAATCATGTCTGGCACACGAGGAGATTCAGAGCCTTATTAAAGAAAATGATTTAACAAATTTTTATTTTAGTAATGCCGATAATATACCGGCTGACAGTTGGGGTGCAGGGCATATAGCAAAGGTTATCAACAATTTGGATGATAAGGATATGGCATTTTTCTTTGTATGGGAACTATTGCGTAAAGGTGGTTTCGGAGGCGAAATTCAGGATAAACTTTTAAATGTTTTATACAACCAGGTTATAGAAGTAGAGCTTGCCGGTAAATGCGGAGTAGATTTAAGCAAATTTGCCGATTCCAAAGGTGGATATAATACAAACGTCGCTGCTGGAAATTTAGAAAAAACCGGTGAAACTTTTAAAGATATGCCCATGGCTTTGAAACAAAAAGGAAATGAATATATGTTCGAGGCGTCGCTCGGAACAGCAGCTACAACTAAACAGGATCATAAAACCGGAGAACCCAGTTTGCAAAAAAATACAAAATCTGTGTTAGGCCCTAAAGAAGCGGCCTTTCAACATTGGATGCATATTGCTATCAGAGCTAGAGGTGACCTGTTGTTCGCTCTTATGTCCAACCTGGTTAAAGTAGTAAAAATCGATACAGAATATGGGCCATTATATACCTTAACAATGAATAGAAAAGGTGATATGCCATTCCCTATTCTTAAAGGAGAAATTGCTGATAAAGCAAATACTTTTGAATTTGTCAGAGCATTTATTAATGCTCATGTTGATGTTTCTGAATTTACTGGGACAATTGAAATTAATGGTAATCCTAAAGATGTTACATTTACAGGGAACATTAAATTTATAGGTGGAATTGACTCAAAAATAACTTTTAATTTTAACAGAACTGGTGGTGTCAACGGTGGTATTTTTGACATGACTGAAAAGAAGAATGCGGAATATACATTTAATTAGAAAAATATATAGTTCATTTTAGTAACAAAAGCAGGGTTAAATCCCTGCTTTTTTGTTATCTTTTTCGTTAACGGATTGCACGCAAAAAATCCATGTATACTCAAATTGACAGGAGCATTTCGCAATGCTATGATGACGAAAATTTCAAGCAGAGGTGGTCAAATGAAAACAAGTTCCAAAAAATGGCTGGCAGTATCAATAATTTTATCCTTATTTTTAATAGCAGGTTGCGGTACCGCAAAAAAAGTTGCGGACGGAAATAAACCTGTTGAAGTTACAATCTGGATCATGCCGAATTCCTTAGAACCAGCCAATGATTTGGAAAAAGTTTTGGAAGGTTTCAACAAAAGAAACAAAAATATCAAAGTAAAAATTACTTCACTGGACTGGGGAGCTGCCTGGGTTCGTATCACCACAGCAGCTGTTTCCGGCGATGCTCCGGATATCGTCCAGCTTGGGACAACCTGGGTTGCGGCCATCAGCAGCATGGGTGCTTTGTATGATCTGAGCAACTGGATCGGCGAGATCGGCGGACCAAACAAATTCCTGGCTTCTTCCTGGAAAACTTCAGGTATTGAAGGTTCCAATCAGGTTACAGCTATTCCCTGGTTTGTGGATGCCAGAGCAATGTATTACAGAACTGATGTTTTCAATAAACTTGGTCTAACAAAAAAAGATGTCGAGACCTGGGACAGTTTTGACAAAACTTTACAAAAAATTCAAAAAGCAAATTTGATGATCGACGGTAAAAAAATAGCACCTCTCGGAATACCGGGTAAAAATGACTGGAACGTAGTACATAATTTATCTCCATGGATCTGGAATGCCGGCGGTTCTTTTTTAACTGATGATTACAAAAAGAGTAATCTCGCTTCCAAAGAAGCAGTACAGGGAGTGGGTTTTTATATCAGTCTGGTTACCAAGGGTTATGTAAGCAGAGCCTGCCTGGAAAAGAATACTTCACAAGTTGAAAATGATTTTAACAATGGTAATTTTGCTATTATTTTTGACGGCTCTAACGAACTGCGCGGATTAACAACATCTCCGGAACAGGGTGGCGCATCAGATACATATGTGGCTAAACGTTTTGATATTGCTCCGTACCCGGAAGGCCCAAAAGGCAAATTTACATTTGTAGGCGGTAGCAATCTGGCAATTTTTAAAGGTTCCAAACATAAAAAAGAAGCTTGGGAAGTTATTAAGTATCTGGTTTCCAAAGAAGCTCAGGTTGAATACGCAAAACGCAGCGGTTTTATGCCTGCTAACATCGAAGCGTTTGATGACCCTTATTTTACTGAAGACAGTCGCAGAGCAGTTTATAAAGAAGCAGTAAAATTCGGTCGTGCTTATCCCAGTGTTCCTTCCTGGGGCTTGATAGAACCTATCTTGGCACGCAGGTTTGGCATCATGTGGGATTATGTGCTAGAATCTAAAACAGCATTAAAATTCGATGATTTCGAGAAAATTCTTAAATTGGCTGATAAAGAAGTAGCTTCAATCCTCGAAAGAAACGAATAATACGATTGAATTAAATTTTTAAATGAAAAAACAATCGGACAAGACGTTTAAATATTATTTTAGAAAATATAGAATAGCATATTTATTTATTGCTCCTACTCTGCTGGGAATGATACTTATGCACCTGGTGCCTATTGTCCAGGGTATTTATATGTCTTTCCTGAAACTGGACAACTTTACTTTAAGCCAGTACCTTGGTGCTCCATTTGTCATGTTCAAAAATTATTACGAAGTAATTCTGAATGCGGACAGTCCAATGCGTATAGGTATCATTGAATCGATACGCAACACCATAATTTATACCGTCTTTGTAACAGTGGGCCAAATCGGTTTGGGTATGATTGTGGCATTAATGCTGCATCAGGATTTTAAGGGAAGATCTTTCGCCAGAACATTATTCATGTTTTCGTGGATTGTTCCAACGTATGTTACCGGTATTCTCTGGGGATTTATGTGGCAGCAAAGTATCGGCATCATTAATATTATTTTTTATGATTTTTTTAAAATACACATTATCTGTCAAAAAATAAATATAATCATACACCTGCTCAAGTTTGACGCGATTATAGGACTTTTTAATGATTTTGTTGTTTGGGATAATCAGATAATGTTTACGATAATAAATAGTAAGAGCATGATTTTAAAATTAATTTCTCTTCTGATTGTTTCTTTTATTGTTGTAAAACTTTTTGAATATCTCAATAAAAGAATATCCAAACGTTTATCCTATTTATTCTTGGTTGTATTTTTGTTCGTGGAATTCATGGCTCTGATCAACGTGCAGATACCTACGTTAATACCAACAACCTATAAGCCATTCTGGTTGGTGGGCCCCAATACAATCTGGGCAATTATCATACCCACCATCTGGCGTTTTTGGCCTTTATCCATGCTTATGCTTCTGGCAGGTTTACAAAGTATTTCCACTGAGCTTTACGATGCGGTAAAAATTGACGGGGCTAATCGCTGGCAGGCTTTTTGGAGTGTTACCTGGCCTATGCTTAGACCGGTGTGGATGATCCTGATATTATTCGGACTTATTTATAATGTTTATTCTTTCAATATAGTTATCATGATGTTCGGTAACGGAGCAGGGTTCCCTGGAGAATGGGGAGACCTGATGATGACCAACATTTTTAGAAATTCTTTTATGCGCTGGGACTTCGGTACAGGCGCGGCAACCTCCGTATTATTGCTTATGGTTATGATTGTCGCGGTTAATATCTGGTTCCGTTTCTATAAAAAATCAGAGGAAGTTTTCTAATGGCCAGGCTTATAACTTATTATCAGCGTGAAAGAATAATCAGATTTTTCAGTATAACCCTGATGATAATTTTTTTAATTGTGAACCTGTTTCCCATCATCTGGATGGTATTTTGTTCATTTAAAAACAATAATGACATATTAAGCGGAAATGTAGGTTTCAGCAGGGTGAACACAAGTGTTTATTCATTTTTGAAAAAAAATAATAATCTCTATATATTTTCCGTAGACGGCTCTGTGGCCAATTACAACATGCAGACTCATAAAATTGTTAAACAGCTGACAATCAAAGGCCAAAGTGTTAATTATTCCGCAGATGACAAATTTTTTTATCTGACCAATGTAAACAATGGTATCTTTAAAGTAACTCAAGATTTGCATAAAATTGTTAAAAAAGCAGGTATGCCGATAAAAGGTGTCGATACAAATAAGTTTGGTAATACATCTATTATTAATGATGACAAATATCTTTATTTTACAGCTGAACTCAAAGGAATAAAAAAAATATTTGTATACGACAAAAAGAACCTTAAATTACAAAAAACAATTCAACTTGATTTGGCTGATTCCGATTTTATTCGTTCTTTAAATTTAATAGACGGTTACATCTACATCGGGACCAATCTGGGTTTGCTTAAGATGGATAAAAATACACAAAAGGTTGTAGCAAATGTTTCTTTCGGTGAAGATTATTATCCATCCGGTGTACAGAAAATACTTGCTATAAAAGGTAATAATCTGATTATTCTTTTACAAAACAATGTTCTATTTCTGGATATGCAAAAACAGGAAATTATCAAAAAAAGAAATTATACTTTGATGCGTTTTGAAGACGGTTTGATCCTGGATAACAAGCTATATCTTGCAAGCGCAGCTGGTTTGGCAGTAGTTAATTTGGACAATGACGCTATTGTCAAGCAATACAAAGGACTTTTTAAAGAGCTTAAAGATGGTGTTTTGATAGATCCAAAAAGTAATTATACAGCTAATGAATTGAATACTATTTATAAAAATAATGACGAATTTGTTTTGGGGTCTTCTTACGGAAGACTTTCCTTTATGAAAGAAAACGCTGACGATCCTTATCTGGATTTACAATTACCTCCCGGCTATCGACTTGTTAAATGGCAGAATTATTCCGACCTCTGGAAAAATATAGATTTCGGATTATATTTGAAAAACAGTGTCATAATTTCCGGATTTACCATGTTTTTTGCTATGATCCTGGCCACTTTGGCATCATATGCTCTGGTAAGATATAATTTTAAAGGTAATAATGAATTTGGCATAGCCATTCTTTCCACGCAAATGATCCCGCAAATTATGTATTTGATCCCCCTGTTTATTATGTTTAAATGGGTTACAGATGTAACCGGTATCCCGATTAAAGGAACTTACGCCGGTTTAATTTTTATTTATACAGCTTTTTTTGTGCCTTTTTCAATATGGATACTACGAAGTTTTTTTGCTTCCATTCCGGTTGAATTGGAAGAAGCCGCGCGTATAGATGGTTGTAACGGTTTCCAGGTTTTTTATAAAATAGCGTTACCCTTAGCAATTCCCGGTATTATTGCCACAGGGATTTACGTATTTCTTACCGCGTGGGATGAGTTGATGTTCGCCTGGGTGCTTACCAACGCGGATACGTTAACCATTCCTATAGGCATTCGTTTATTTGTAGGAAATTTTCAGAATCGTTACGACTTGATGATGGCTGCAGCTACCGTTGCCACGCTACCCGTACTCTTTCTTTTCTTCATGCTCCAAAAACACATCGTCAAAGGTCTCACCGCAGGAGCTGTTAAAGGTTAAATTTTTGTTTTAAGGAATGAATTTTGGAAAAGAAAAAAAATAAAAATCTCAAACAAAAGATAGCAATAGCTATTGCGGTTGTCGTTATAATTATCATTTTGCTTTTACTTCACTCTTGTCAGACTGACAAAAATGACAGGGACAAACTGGCCAAATACAGAAAAGATGCCTATAACCTATTATATATTACCTGGAAACATTACATTACTCATGAGAACTTTGAGGGCGACTGGTGGTCGGAAAAATTCAAACATCCGAAAATGATAATGGATGACGGCAGGCCAAATGCTTTTATGGACGGAGTAGACCAGGATGCTGACGGGCTAAAAGATATTGACTGGTCAAATCCCAAAAAACCTTTTGAACTGGTAGCAGTCAGCGAATCTTCTTCTTATGCGTTGCTTCGTGCTGTAATAATTAAAGATAAAAAAACATTCGACAAGGTTTGGAACTGGACAAAAAATAACCTTCAACACAGCCAGATTAACTGGGTCTATTACTGGAAGGACCTGAATAGCCCCAAGAACGGCTGGAAAACACCAGATGAACTGGGTATTGAGCGTGATAATCTTTTCGCCTGGAGATGGACTCCCACTATCAGCCCCCGTAATAATAAAAATAAAAGCGAAGACGGGATAGTTTATTATCGCTGGCAGCAGCCCACTGAAGAACATAACCCGAATGACCCGTGGCGTGATGGTTGGGATGCTGCTTCTGATGCTGATCAGGACATCGCACTGGCCCTTATTTTTGCGGATGCTTTATGGGGTAGTAAAAAGGGTGACAGGGTTTATGATTACGCTGAAAACGCCAGGCTTGTTTTAAAAGATATCTGGAATAAAGAAACTTATATTAATAAAGAGCATCGTTATATGGCCGGTGGAAACAATATAAAATCAGTAGAACCCGGATATTTATCACCGTTCAGTTATCGTATATTTGATGATTTTGATCCTGAACATAACTGGATGGACCTGGTTGATTCTTCTTACAGGATATTCGATAAATCTTCTACCGCTGTGCTTTCAGACTGGATAGACAAAACCGGTGAGGTGCATAATCAGAACCCTTATAAAAAGAAAACTCCTTACAGAGCTAATCTTTTACCTGACTGGGTTAGCCTCAGCAAGACCGGTGATGTAACAAACGGAGTGGAAAGAGAAGAACCGGAATTCGGGACCGACGCTTTTCGTGGTTTGTGGCGCGCGGCTGTAGATTATGACTGGAATAAAGACAGAAGGGCTGCAGAATACCTGAGACAGCATAGTCCTAATGGCCCTTATGATTTTTTGAATTTCAGAATGCACGATAAACATGGTGACTGGGCGAAAACAAAAAATTACGATGAAAGCCGTCACCTGGCTTCGGTTTACTGGCATGATGGCGACTATTGTTTATATGAATCTAATTATGAACCACCAGCCAATGCTCTCAACAGATTGGAAGATGCAAATGATTACAGGGCTAATTGTGCGCAGTATGCCGTATATTTATCTTATTTCTGGGCTTCTTATGAACATAAACCTGGTCATAAAACCTTTGATATGATAGAAAAACTGGTTACTCCCATAATTATCCCGGATCAGGACGGTTTCAGTCACCGGGCTTATGTAATCCCAGATGACCAGTTGGCCAGAGAAACAGCTGCTAATATAGCCAAGCAAACACCGGTTGAAAAACGTAATCCTAAAGCCGAAATAGGAATTCCTTACCATGATGGTGACGGTTGGCTTTGTACTGATTCTGACGGCAAATACTGGACTATTTTTGACCATTCCGAGTGGAATTGCCAGATGGATTATTTCAGTAATACCTGGACCTGGTTGGGGTTGGCTTTCTTTGCCGGGGCTTTCAAGAACCAGTACAAATATCAGAATGTTGTACCGGATATTAAGAATTTTTATGTGTATCTGGACAAGGATTATCAGTTCAGAGCTACCGATTATATTAATACCGAGGCTTTTTATATAAGGGCCACAGGTAAGGATAAAAATCCCTTTCACCGGGATTATTTTTATATGAAAGTCCAGACAACTCAAAAGGATGCTAAACCCATTACCATAAAAATGGTTGAAACAGGAAAGCATACTGGAGTTTATCAGGGTATGGGCTATATCGGGCTTGATAGCAGTGATGCCGCGGACAGGGTTGCGGGAAGTGTTGGAAAATATGTTGATTTTATAGTAATGCCCAAGCCGAACCTGAAAAAACGCTATAGAATAGGCGCCATAATTTTGACCAATATTATCGAAGATTTTGAAGACGGTAATCCGTTTGATGCAAATCCTATGGCCTGGTGGACAGATTCTCTTAAACCTGAGTCGGGCAAACCCAAATTTACAATAGGAAAAGATAAAGGTATATATATCTGGAAAGATACCGAATGGCATATCCGGTTCCTGGGTAACGGGGATAATGAGGTTTTTTCCGGCATGATACTTACTGATGGTCTGATGAATGCCGCTAAAACCTCAGATTTAAAAAATAATTCTACAATACAGCAATTAAGAAAATCTTTGAATTTTACAATTATTGAGAAAAACGGAGCTACAGGAATTGATTTTACCGCATCCGGCCGCTTTATAATTTTTGATATCAAGTATAACGGTTATTATCAATCCGGCGCTTTTGCTATAGGAGTTAACGGAGACACCGCTTTTGGTGCGCCTTTAATACTACGTAACGAAGGTGAAACAGGTACTTATAAACTAAAAATAAATAAGGAAATGGCTGTAAATTCCAAATATTCATTACAGATAGACAAAAAATATATAGGCAAACCATATCCTTATCTGGGCGGAGTGTTATTTAACCCAGAACATATGGATTGGACCCGTTATGATGAATTTACTTTTGATGTTTACTTGCCTTATGACGTAGGTACTATCAGATGTGATATCCAGGATATAGACGGAACAGTTGTCATTCTTAACGAATATAATCCCTGGAACGAGAAAAAAGGTCCTGGCTGGTATAAATGGCGTTCCAATACATCGCAAGGACTTGCAGTAAACGCAGATTTGGCACAGCCTTTTTCCATTCGTTACCGTGACTGGTGGAAAGGCTGGTCATTTGACGATAATAGAAATGTGGATCGCACCAAAGAAATAGATCTGACCAAGATCAGAAATGTCATGTTCTGTATAAATGGCGGGAACGAAGATATGTCGCAGATACTTATTGATAATCTTTCACTGGAAAGGATTAATTATAATTACGGTTATCATCCTCCCAGATATATAAGAAAAATTAATCTTTTCTCCGACCCGGGATATAAAAAACCTATAAATCTGGCGCAGGCATTAATGCAGGAAGATGTTTATGTAGAAGTTACCGGCAAGGACTCATCACCTGATACTTTTGATAAATTTTCTCTGAGAGCTGAAACCTCAGATAAATATCCCGGTTGTCATGATATTGATGTAGAACTTCTGGAAACCGCAGAAAATTCCGGCATCTACAGAGGTAGTTTCAAAATAGGAGTTCAGAGCGATCCGTCACACGGGATAATTGGAGCAGCAGAAGGACACCAGGTTAAATTATATTCAGATGTCAACAAGGGATTGATCAAGAGACTTCAGGTAGGCAGGTTTAAAATAACTACTGTCGTTGATGATTTTGACGATCTGGCCGCAGGTCAGAAACCGGATTCCTGGTGGATAGATACAATTGACCCGGCTTCCGGAAGACCGATTTATCCGGCAGGTCAGAAGCTCGGTTATTTTGTCTGGAAAGAAGGTAATATCTGGAGAATGCGCTGGTCTGCAGATCAGAAACTGCATCACTTTACCGGAGACCTTTTTACCGACAAAACATTGAAGATTATTCAAAAATATTATTTGCAGGGTAATGACCGGATAGACCAGATTACTCCCAAGCATATTCATTTTGATACAAATGAACAATATGCCGAAGACGGTTTTGATTTTATTACTGATGGCAAGTTCGTAGAATTTCATCCGTTTATCGATAATGAAAAATTTCCTGACAGGACCTGGGTAGGCCCCTATGATTGGAACAAGGCTTATACTATACCTTTTACTGTAAACAACGTTGGTAAAACAAGGTCTTATGATTTGCTTATTTCCAATAAACTGGCAGTAAGCAAGCCTAACTCCATGCAGGTACATAAAACATATTTCAGCAAGGATTATCCTTATATAGGTAAATGGGGTTTAAGCGCTGATTTATCCAAGTGGAATGATAAAGATGAATTTTCCATGTGGATATATTTAAGGGATGACATCGGTAATATCCGAGTTGATTTGGAAGACAATAATCGTCAGACAGCTTGTCTGCACGAATATGACCCATATGATGCGCGAAAGGGACCGGGATGGTATAAATGGACATCAAGTTATCAGTCTGGTGTAGCACTGGCTGAAAGAAAAATTGACGGACGTCCGATAAAGGACAGACAATTCTGGACATCATACGATACACATTTGGAGAAGAATATAGATGTTACCAAAAAATTTAATCTGGGTAATATTTTAAATATAGAATTGTGTTTCGGCGGTGGTGAAAAACGGGACGCTCTGGTTAATATCGACAATCTCCATGTTACTCATTTTAACAGGCATATCGGATATACAAATCCTTTACGTATAAAAGAAATAAAATTATACAGCGATCCTCAATATAAAAATGAGATAAAAAAGCTGATTAAAAATCAAACGGTATACCTTGAACTAATTGGTGAAGACGGTGACAAAAATACACAAGACAAGACTTTCGCTGAAATCATGACCAATGATAAATTCCCGATTAACAAAAAGATTTCAGTCGCTGTTGATGAGACCGGTAGCCATACGGGTATATACAGAGGTAAGTTTAAAATCGGACTGGAAACCGATGATAAAGAAGATATAATCGGCGCTTCCTGGCATAGTGTACTTTCGATCTGGTCTGTGGTTAATCTTAAATATATCAAGAAATATCCGGTCGGGTTGATAGAGCTTGTTTATGTTATCGACGATTTTGATGACAGCAGTATAGATGACAAATATCCTGTAACCTGGTGGATAGGCGGAGCCAAGCCGGAGAACAGGTCTTATCTTTTGCAGGCGACAAATTTTGAAAATCACAAGGTTATGTACGTAAAGAAAAAATATGCCGGAGATGATTACCCATATTTCGGTGCTTGGGGTCTTAAATCAGATGTGGAAAAATGGTCGGACAAAGAAGACTTTGTAATGGAACTTTACTTAAAGAAAGACCCAGGAGAAATCCGGGTAGATATTCAGGACAGAAGCGGGAATCTTGCAGTACTTAACGGTTATAATCCCTGGGACGATAAAAAAGGCCCGGGCTGGTATGAATGGAGAGCAAGCACCGGAATAGGCCGGGATGCGAAAAATGAACTTGTCGATGTGAACAAACTTAATGTACGCAAGTTCTGGAAAGGTTGGGATCCCAATCAGCAGCAATATGTCGATATGACCCAGACCATTGACCTCGATCATATTCAAAATGTGCAGTTTTTGATTGATAGCGAGGGGCAGGAGGGTAAAGAAATATGGATCGACAAAATTTATTTAGTAAATCACAATTACTACCTTGGTTTTACAGCACCCAAGATTATCAGTCGTTATAATTTTTATTATGACCCCGGTTATATGGTGGAAATTTCCAAAAAAGGTGAAATAATATTCAGAGACAATCATGCTGAAATCGTCGGTATTGATGAAGATCCCAATAGACTGGATGTGTTTAACGCTAACGTTCTGATATGGGACAAAAAAGAATCTTATCCTGCACCCGTAATGTTCAGAGAAACAGATGTACATAGCGGTGTATATCATGCCGATTTTGATTTGTTGAAATTTAAACATCCGACCAGCGACAGAGTCCCTACAATAGATAACTATGTATCAATATATTTGAGTTCAAAAGACAAGTCTCAGAAATTAAGAATAAAATCTTTACTTGCTTTTGACTGGTCTTTATTGGAAAAATATCTCAAATCAATAGGAGGCAAGGGCAAAGGCTTTGGCTGGCCATGGTGGTGGTTATTATTAATAATAGTGATTATCATTCTTACTGTTGTTTATTATTATTACCAAAAAACCAAAAAACAAAAAATAATACATCCTGATAAAGTAAGAAAATCCAAGTTGCGCTTTAAGTAACCGAGCATAACTATTTTGCTCAAACTCAGCAATGGTTTCCTGGAAGTAAAAGTAGATCCTGAACATGGAGGAAGAATATCAACCTTAAACCTCGCGGGTATGAGGAATGTTTTTTATACTCCGGCAATTCCTCAAAAAGACGGATGGATAAATAATGGCGGAGACTTTCTCTGGATTGCCCCGCAGGAGCGTTGGGGTTGGCCTCCTATAGCCGAGTTCGATAAGTGCAGGTGGGATATTTATAATGACGAGAAAATTTGTCTTATCTCGCCTGTTTGGCAGGGGATACAATTGCAACGGGAGTTGGATTTCGCAGATACGGATACTCTGCAAGTTACTAACACCTTAATCAATCAGGAAAATTCTCAGTCCTGGGGTTTGTGGAATATATCTCAGATACCTTTAACCGGTCTTGAAATAACCGCAGATTACAGGCATGATATAAAAGTATTTTCTTTTCCGAAGAACGTAGATATGGATGAGTTGATTAAAGAGAATTACCTTAAACTGTACAGACAAAAAAAGAAAATGGAGCTTTTCGGTAAAAAAGGAAAGGACTATAAGCTGGGATGTGTTTCCACAATCCCCAAAATGACTATTTTGACCGAAGAGTATATATTGGAAAAACGTTTTGAGCTGGATACTTCTTCTGATATCAGATATCCGCATGACTGTAATCTGGAATTTTATAAAAATGACGATTACATGGAAGCAGAAGTGCTCTGGCCAATGGTGAGCCTGGAACCAGGTCAGCAATACAGGGCAGTACAATATTTTTCGTTGCAGAGGAGACAGTAAATTTTTTCTTACATACCTTTAGCCAGCAGTAGTTCAGGAAACTGTACGATTGTGGAGACCAGGGAAACCAGGATAATAATCGATATCGGGATATCTTTTAAACAATTCCTCGCTCACCTGCAAAATTTTGAACTTCAGCTTGAACAATTTTCCAGACTATACATCACTCATGCGCATTCTGATCATGTTTCCGGATTAGCTACTTTTTTAAAACGCTCACACATTCCTGTCTATACCAGAGCAAAAACACAACAGGTTTTATTCAGGAAATATCCTGAGTTGCGAGCATTAAACGAAAGATTCAAGTTAATCGATAAACCGGTTTGCCAGGAAAAGGACTTAAAAATTCGTTACTTCAGACTGCCGCATATAGGATGGGTCAACAAGCCGGAAGAAGATACAGGTGAGCATATAGGGTTCCTTTTTGAGTGTCAGGACCAGCGGTTTTCTTTTATGACCGATTGCGGACATCTGAGCGATGGTGTGAAGGAAATTATCAAAGACAGTCAGGTGTTTTTCATCGAATCTAATTATGATCCTGATATGCAGATCAAATCCAGCCGGCCCTGGCCCTTAAAAAAAAGGATAATGGGAGACGAAGGCCATTTATCCAATTTTCAGACAGCCGATTATTTACTGGAATTGACAGACGAACATAAAACCAAACATGTTTTTCTGGCACATATGAGCAAACAATGTAATACCAAGGATTTGGCTGTAAGTACCATTCTGAATAAATTTAGGGAACATAACCGGCAGCCGGCCCTAAAGATACATACAGAACTACCGAAGCGTTATTTTATTAGTTAAAGGGTTAAAAGTGTAAGGTTAAAACAAATACACTGACAACTGCCTGCTACTGTTGGTATAATTAAGCTATGTCTGAACTGGATAAAAAAATACCCCCGCAAAATATAGATGCTGAACAATCGGTACTGGGCGCTGTACTGATTGACGCTGAAGCTATGCAAAGAATAGCCGATGTTGTTAAGCCGGATTCATTTTATAAGGATTCTCATAAATTAATTTTCATAGCTATGCTGGATCTTATGAATAAAAGTGAACCGATAGATTTGGTCACTCTCACGGAAAAGTTACGCAATAAAGGACAGCTGGAAAATGTTGGTGGGGCCAGTTATCTGGCCGAACTGGCAGATACTGTTTCGACATCAGCTAATGTTGAATACTATGCCAGGATTGTTGATGAAAAATCTATGCTGCGCAAGCTTATTACTACCGGTTCCGATATAGTGGAAAGTGCTTTTTCAGAGACATCGGAAACCACAGCTATTCTTGATCACGCCGAGCAGAAAATTTTTGAAATAGCTAATGATCGCCATAAAAAGGGATTTATTCATATAAAAGACATTTTACATCCGGTAATGGATGAAATAGAAAATATGTACAACACCGACACTTCATTATTAGGATTAACATCCGGTTATGTGGATCTGGACAGAATTACTTCAGGTTTCCAGAATTCTGACCTGATAATAATCGCGGCCAGACCCAGTATGGGAAAAACTGCTTTTTGTCTAAACATTGCTACCAATGTTGCAATCAGAGAAAAGAAAACAGTAGGCCTATTCAGCCTGGAAATGTCTAAAGAGTCTCTGGTGCAGCGTGTTATCTGTTCTGAAGCTGAAATAGATGCGAACAAGCTTA
>JAQURL010000015.1 GCA_028715625.1 Candidatus Margulisiibacteriota bacterium
TTTATAATAGAAATTTTGGCATTTAACATGTCGACATTTTTATCATCCGGTCTGTTCGCTGATTTCAAATATTCCAGTCCCGGGATATCCCAGAGTAATTCTCTTAAAGAAATACCCTGTACTTTCAAATTCAGCAAAAGACTCATTGTTTCATTCGCGTTAGGGCCGCTAAAAATATTTTCCCCGGTTTCCATTACTGACAAATGTTTACTGAAAGCCTTCATGAGACTGATAATGCTGCGGCTGGCAATAATTTTTGTAAAAAGCATATTGATCCTTTTTAGTTAACCATTTATATATCGAAAAAATACCAGCGGGATTTCAGTGAATTTAACAATAGCGGTCATACCCGACTTGATCAGGAACCTATAAATTTATTTTCTGATACCGGCTGACTGAAGTAAATTCACCATAGCTTTATTTTCTTGAGTGACAGCATATGAATGTGGCGTATTGCCCTCATTATCCGGTTGACGCAAATCAGCGCCGGCTTTAATCAATTCTTTCATGATATCCATGCGTTGCAGGTAAGACGCTTTAAGCGCAGAGGTTTCACCGTTAACATCCCTGGTGTTCAGGTCGCACCCCCGGCTAATGAGCTCTTTCACACCCCGGAAATTATCACTTATTATCAGGTAATGAAGCAGACTGAACCTGTTCCGGCACTGAGAATTCTTATCAGCGCCCCGGTTCAACAATTCAATAAATATAGCCAGGCCGTTATCAGTATAACAATGCTGGACGGCCATATTTATCAATTTTGTACCACTCTTGTTTACAATGTTGATTGCCGCTCCCGACGCCAGAAGTTCCTTTGTATATCTAATATTAAGGTCCTGAACCGCCAGCCATAAAACAGTGTGGCTCTCAGTATCTTTTGCTTCCAGGTCCGCGCCCTCATTAATGAGTTCTTTGAAAATTTCCCATTTATTTTCGTAAAAAGCTCTAAACAGCGCTGTTTGCCCTTTTTTACCAGGCGTATTTAGATCTACCCCTACTTCGAGTAATTTTTTCACCATGTCCAGGTCTCCCTCATTTACATAGGTCATGAGCAAGGTATATTCATCGTCATTTAGGGCCTCAGTATCTGCCCCTGCGCAGACCATTTCCATTACCCATTCGTCCTTGCTCTGCCTCTGGGCCATGTGCAGAGTATCTACCCATTTATTTTCTTCCCTGGGCTTTCTAAACATTTTAAAGCCCAGTTTTTGCATGTCTCTGGCCAGTTTCGGCAAAATAATCTCATAATTTTCCTGTCTGAGGTTTTTCAAACAGGAGACTAAAGATTTTCTGGCTAAGCTTTCTTCACTATTGTCAGTTAATATTTCCTGATCCTTTAAAAATTCCAATGCAGGGTATCTGGCAAGTAAACTAACCAGGTCAACACCATCATCTTTTAAAACCAGCAAACGCTTTACAAGTGCCATTGCTCTTTTCGCTGAAAATACATTTTTTTTATCATGAAGTGGAGACAGTAGCACAGCTGTTTCTAGCGGTATTACTATTTCTTTATCACAGGCAATTATCTTTCTGGCGATCATTTCAATTCTCCTTATAACCGATATATGTCCTGAAAATACTCCTGTAATAATCTATATGTACTCTTATCCAGACTATGCTTGGATAATTCCAGAAATTCCCAAAATTCTTCATCCGGGGACGCTGTATACCTGCCCGATCCCAGAATAATCTTTATAATTTCCGGGTGTTTGTGCAAGATAGCAAGGCCCAAAATATCATAACCGATATTGTCTACCTGATTAAGTTTGGCGCCTTTATCAATTAAATGTTTTACTATCCGCTTGTATCCCTTGATAACAGCGATCATCAAGGCAGTACAATCATCCATGTTTTTTAGCTCCAGATTAGCTCCGGCGTTTATCAAAAGATCAACTATCTTTTCCTGATTCTCAGTTTTTTTTGACATTCCGTCTAAGGCTAGCATTAAAGGACTATAACCGAACTGATCCTGCATATTTACCAGAGGACACAACTTGATCAAACATTCCAGCATCGGATAATTACATTGCCAGGCTGCCTGCATCAGGGGTGTCAAACCTTCTTCATTTTTTATTTCCAGGTCAGGATTTTTTTCCAGCAATTCTTTAAAAAATTTTTCATCTTCTGCCTCAATTGCCATAAAAAGAAAATCCGTATCGCAAGCAGCTATCTTGGCATTTGTCATCTTCTTATATCCTAAAATATCAAAATCTCTCGACAATTTTCTGAGTATCAGAAATTTATTATTATTATTCAAATTTCCCAGACAATGATAAATTGAGGTCCAGGCTATTCCTGTTTCATTGTCTTTTGTCAGATGATCTATATTCATAAGCACAGTTTTATCGGTTAATCTGCTGAAAATCTCTCTGACGTTTCCTCCCCTGTTTTTTAAATATAACAAACATTCTAGGACTCTAATTGCATGCGGTCCTGTAAAAATATTCCGGTTTTCTCTTAACAAATGTATTTGTTTTGGCAAAAATTCTAACAGCTTTGATTCATTTATCGTAGCAACAATTTTATATTTTCCAGACATAAACTCCCCTTGCCTGCTCCCTCGCTTTCAAATAATCCGCGATCTTAAAATATTCAGCGTTTTGCGCGAAATGAAAAGCTTTTCGTTTGTCACAAAATTCATATTTCTTTTTCAGACTTACATTAGCTCCGGCCTCAACCAAAAGATGTACTATCTTTAAAGCCCCATTTCTCGCGGCTTCCATTAACGGTGTAAACCCGCTTGCATCTCGCCAGTTAATATAATTTAGCAAATTTATCTCGTCCCCTCTGCTGCTGCCGCCGAATGTTTCCAAAGCCGCAGCCTCCAACAATCTAGTATTGCCGTAGTAATTATTCAAAATACCCCTGGACTTAATATTTTCTTTTAAAATATTTATGATCCTTTCAACCAAAGCCTTATTCTTGCTTTTAGCAGCCAGCAGTAAGCATGTTTCCTTTTTATTATTGCTGCGGATGATATCAGCGCCTTTATCAAGCAGCAGATTGGCAATTTCAATTCGTTCAGCTTTTATCGCGATCATTAAAGCCGAATTTCCCTGACGAGTCCTGTAATTAATATCTGCTCCTGATTTTATGAGTTCCTTCACAACCTCTATATCTCCCTCACAAATAGCATGTTGTAAGGGCGTAATCGAATCGTTATCGGAATAATTCACATCCGCGCCGGCGTTTATCAATTCCCGGATAATTTCCATATTACATTTCTTTGCAGCGTAAATCAGCGCGGTATCGAACTTTTCATATATTTCATTTACATCAGCACCTTTTTTTATAAGTTCCTTCAGAGTAATTAAATCTCCGGATTCTACAGCATTTTTCAGGTCTTCACTCAGATATCCCGGTTCTCCATATCTTTCATCCAGTTTTTCAAACTCTAATATTTCCAGATTTCTGGACAGTGTTTGCCTGATTACCTGCAAATTATCTTCCCTTAAATTAGTCAAACAGGTAAAAATAGATTTTTGTGCTTTGGAAACCGGGGATTCATTTAACGCATCCAACCTGTCTGTGTCAGACAAAAATTTCAGTTTTTCCACGCTGGACAAAATTGGCAGGATATTTTCTCCTTTATTTACTATATCCAGCAAATTAAGCAAAAAATCCATTGAATCTTCAGCGCAAAAAATGTTTATACCTTTATCTAATTGATATAATTTACTTTTCAATGAAACCGGTGTAATAACAGTTTGTTTCTCGGCTATAATTTTCCTCATAAATCCTGACATTATATTTTTCTCCTTATCTAAGGAACAATATAAACAACTCCAGCAGCCTCCAACATTCTGACTGCCTGTTGGTTGTTCATGAAATAAGCCAAATCCAAAGGAGTAACCCCTGTCGAAATACAGAAATTTACATTAGCACCTTTATCCAGCAAAAGCTGCAAAGCTTCCATGTTATTCTTTTCAATTGCCAGGTAAACGGCAGGTCGACCCATGTTGTCAGTTTTATTAATGTTCGCTCCCGCAGCAATAAGAAATTCCATTTGCTCCTCGCGATCGGGTATTGTCGAGGCCAGCATTAAAGGAGATAACATTTCATAGTTATATTCATCCAGTTTGGCTCCGCGTGATTTCAGCATATCAATAATTGTGCTGGGAAAACCTTTCCTTATCAAATGATGCAAAACCGTATCCCCTTTGACGTCACTGTGATTAACATCCGCGCCAGCCTCTATGAGGTCCCTAACCATCTGCAAATGGAGCCCCAGCACTGCAAGAATTAACGCGGATTGACCCTCATTATTTTCTTCATCCAGGTCTACTCCTGCCGCCATTATTTTTTTTGCGCAGCTGTATTGGCCCCAGCGTGCTGCTTTCAGAAAAGCAGTATCACCTTTTTTATCTTTTATATTCAGATCAGGCCCCCGGTGTAAAATCTCCTCTATTATAAAAAGATCCCCATATTCCACAGCCAGGGTCAGGACATTGTGTGATCTTTGAGAAATACTTTCAGGTATTTTTGTATTAACACTGATCCCCATATCCAGAAGTCTCTTTAATTCATCAATGTCACCACACATTATTGATTTGTAGAGTTTGTTCAATAACTCATCAGGAAAAACTGTATGAAAGCCCATTATCTGGAAATCCCTTTGCAAACGGCGCAAAATGTCGGCTTTATTTATTTCGTTCAGACCTTCCAGACACGTATATATTGATCTCTGTGCTAATTGAACAGGGTCATGGTCTTGTACATCAGGTTTATCGCCATATAAAAAATGTAATGACTTGATATCAGGGAACAAATTCCTGATATCCGCGCCTTTTTCCTTCTGCTCCATCAATCCATTGACTATTTGCATCCCATATTTTTCCATAAATATATTTAAATTTTGTTCCAAAAAGGCCAATTTTTCCTTTAAAAATACCAATGGACATGTTTCTGTCTGTAAAGCGGTTATTTTTCGTTTAATTGTTCTTATCATATTTTTTTAATCCCTGTTATTTGGTTAATTCTGCCTTAATCATTTCCGCGATTTCATCCAGCCCGTTTGCTTCGGCAATTTGCAGCGGACTTTTGCCGAGTGTATTTACCACATCAACCTGCGCTTTTCTAGCCAACAGTTCCTTGACAGTACTTTTCAGACCTTTTCTCACAGCCAATATCAAGGCTGTATCACCCTCCTTATTAACCAGATTCACATCAGCTCCAGCCTCCAGCAAATCAATCGCTATTTCTGTATAACCCTCCCTGGCGGCAAACATTAAAGGAGTGAACAGGTTTACATCTCTGTCATTGAGATTGGCTTTCAGTCTTATTAATAGTCGGACTACCGCAGGCATTCCTGCCAATGAAGCTCTGAGCATGGGGGAAAAGCCAGACTTGGTCTTAGCATTGACCTTTGCCCCACACCTCGCCAATTCGGCAATCATTTCTCTTTTTGCACATTTAACTGCGCAAAAAAGAGCTGTTTCACCTTTATTATTTTGCATGTTTACTTCTGCACCGAAATCAATTAATTTTTTTAAAAGATTGAGGTCATTATTCCCGTTGGCTACCTGCATTAACGCGGTTGTGCCCCAGATTGACCTGGCTTTAACGTCAGCGTTTTTTTCCAATAACAGATCAACGATTTCTGTATAACCCCGAAAGGCAGCCCACATCAGCGGAGTTGTCCCTGTATTGTCTATAGTATTTACATCAGCGCCATTTTTGATAAGCAATTCCACAATCTCTTTGTGGCCATTAAACACAGCAGTTGGCAGGGCAGTCCTGCCATTGTCATCTTTCATCTCTATAGGTATACGCTTGTGAATAAAACTTTTTACCGTTTCCAGGTCTCCGTTTGAAGCGGCCTCAATCCATTCTTTACAATAGGATAACTGTTCTTCCACAGTGCTGAAATGCAAAATTTCCATGTCCCTGGTTAGTTTCCTCAACACATGATGTTTATTGTCGGTATTTAAACCCTTCAAACAGGAAAGCATTGATTTTCTGGCTATAGCTTCTGCGTCCCGCTGATCGGAAGCGATTATATTATTGTCATTCAGAAAACCTAAAGGTTTGTACGAGGCAAAAAGCTCTATTATATTACCGCCCGTGGATTTGAACTCCAGAACAGCATCTATGATACTCTCAGCCATTTTGCTCTTAAAAATATTTATATTGTCTTCTAGGGGGTTTAAGTAATGACCAAATATTTTTAAAAATACCTGCTTATTATTCGGATAATTTTCTGCAATTACTTTTCTTGCCACAAAATGGCTCCCGTATTGTTGATGTTTTGTCATCTTGAGCTAAGTCGAGAAATCTTAAGATTATATGTTGTAAATAATTTAAGATCCCTACACTTCGGTCGGGATGACATTGTATATTTCTTTCCTCTTATATATCGAAAACAGTAATAAATAATTGCAGTGATTGTTAGCTGTTTTTAAGTATTTATCATAAACTCTTTTAAGATTTTTCTGATGTGAGCACAATCCGGTCCGCTGGCGGTATCAAAAGGGGTTTTTCTTTGCTTGTTAACTATATTCTGATTTGCTCCGGCTTTAAGTAAAAAACGTACCATTTTGGGTTTTCTGGCCCTGATCGCATGAAACAAGGCTGTATTGCCATCCTTATCCTGCATCTCAATTTGCGCCCCTTTGGCCAGTAATCGTATAACTACATCCCTGTCGTCACTTCTGCATGCCGACATAAGACTTGTCATCCCAGTTTCGTCCTGAATATTTACATCAATATCATGTGCCAGAAGAGCAGGTAATAATGAGGACTTGAAAGATGAGATTTTCATAACATAATTTAGTAAATATACGTCAGAAATTTTTATATTAGTATCCGCTCCAGCCTTGATCAAAATACCGATAATATCGGCTTTACCTTCTACAATGGCAGTAGCCAGCGGAGTTAATCCATTACTATTTTTATGATTAACATCTGCACCTGAATTAAGCAATTGATCAGCGATAAGATTAAGACCATTCCTGACAGCAAAAAATAATGTACTTTCACCTTCATTATCCTCCTCATTCACGATATCCGAAATTTTTTTACCTGCGCCCAGCAACATACCAATAACAACCGAATCACCCTTTTTTAGAGCCAAAGCCAGAGGAGAAAGTCCGAAAATATCTTTTACATTTAAATCTACTTTCTTTTCAAGAAGCTTCTGCACAAAATATGTTTTTCCATCTCTGATAGCATAAATTATAGGAGCGATTCCGCTATTATGTTTTTTGTTTATATCCGCTCTCAAATTTATTAACTTATCAAATAAATCCGTCATATTTTCTCTAATTGCGTAAAGAAGCGGTGTGTTTCCATATCCGTCTGCCAAATCTATATCCGCTCCGACATTTATTAACATATCCAGCATATTC
The DNA here is from genome assembly GCA_028715625.1 of Candidatus Margulisiibacteriota bacterium. Lineage (NCBI taxonomy): Bacteria > Bacillati > Candidatus Margulisiibacteriota > Candidatus Margulisiibacteriota bacterium. Next base: position 7,347 of record JAQURL010000015.1, read on the forward strand.
CACCTTTTATTGGTAATTGCCTGCATCACAGGACTCAATCCCTCTTTGTCCTGCGCATTAATATTCACGCCGGCATCAATCAAAATTTGTACAAAATTCTGGTTGTTGGCAATAATTGCATACATCAAAGATGTCAGACCTTCTTTGTTCGGCAAATCAGCATCCGCACCCTGCTCAATAAGAACAGAGACAAATTTCTTGCGACTATTAATAACTGCGTGGGTCAGCGCTGACTTGCCATTATTATCCAGCGCATCCATATCCGCCTGTTTTTCCAACAACAAATTAACAATCTTATGATTATTTTTTAGCACAGCCGTCATTAATGGTGTGCGGCCGTTTTTATTGGGCTTATCAATATCGGCTCCCTGATTAATCAAATTTTGAACGATCTGGAAGTCGCCTTCTCGTATTGCCCTTGCCAGCCACTCAGAATGGTATCCGGGCTCTTTTGGCTCATGCCCCATCCTTTTATAACCTAGTATTTTCAAAGCTTTGGCCAGTTTTTCATGTACCTGACCTTTATTATTTTTATTCAAACCCCTTAAACAATAGTAGAGTGAGGTTGTCGCCTGCGATAATACATCATGAGCATGCGCAAGCGGCCTTGCCACATCCGATAAATAATCAAAGTCCGGTAACGCTGCGAATTCCGGAATATAATCAAATCCGCTTTCTTTCATGAGTAAAAGATTACTGATGAGGGTTTTGGCTTCTTTTCCTGTAAAAATATTCTTGTTACTTTTCAACTGAATTATTTTTAATTGTAAAAATTCCTTCAGCTTTTGAATTTGTGACACTAAAGATATAAGTTTGTTGGCCATATGCAAACCTTTCAGCTTATCTTTCCAAGCGCTTCTATCAGTTCCCTGTTCCCTTTATCTCGCACAATATCTCTGATAGTTCTGCCATTTTTATTTTTAATTTCTATGTCAGCTCCGGCCACCAGCAAAACTTTAAAAGCCTTAAGATTAGTCTGGTTATCTAACGCATAAAAAAGTGCGGTATAGCCATATTTATCTACCGCGTCAATATCCGCTCCGGCCTTGATCAGCCTGATCAAAGTACGTACTGCCAGATCGCTGTTTACAGATGCCGTGAACATCAACGCTGTGGTCCCGCTTTGACTTTGGGAGTACTTGTCACAACGAGGATCATTGAACAAGGCATTCAAAACTTCCTCTTTGCCTGCTTTTATTGAGACAAAAAAAGGAGTTAAACCTTCGTTGGTTTCGCAGTTAAGGTCAATCCTGGGATCGTTTATCAGGATTAATGCTTTTTTTTCAGCTGATCTGTTTATAGCGATTATTAATGCTGTTTCCCCATATTTGTTTTTGAAGTTTACGTCCAGGTCTTGTCTTTTTAAAAATTCCTTAACCACTTCAGTATCACTATGCAATACAGCCATCATCAGAGCTGTTGTACGAAAACCGAAACCGGTTTCAATTTCATTAATATTAACAGTTTTTTGTAAAACAAGTTTTATTAGCTCACTATCATTTTTATATCGATAATTCGAGTCACTCAAAACCATCATCAGCGGTATTTTGCCGCTCGTATCTTTACAGGTTAAGGAAACATTTTCTATCTGCAATACATGCATAGTGAGGTCCTTTTGATTTTTCTCTATTAAAATATGCGCGGTAGAAATACCCTGATTATTGGCTAAATTTATATCAGCCCCGGCCCTGATTAATAATTCCGCTATTGTCTTTATAGAGCGTACATATTCAGCGTCTCTGGCATATGGTATTGGGTCTAATAAACCGATAAGATGCATCAAAGCTGTATAGCCCTGACTTTCTTGTATATCAATACTAGCTTTTCTATCAAGAAGCAATCTGACTATTTCCTCTTTTCTGGCTCCTGCCGCGCAAATAAGCAAAGTTTTGCCTTCTTCATCCTGCATATCAATATCTTCACTGCCGGCCATGTCCAGTAATAGTTTAAACGTTTCAATATCATTCATTGCGTCTTTCAACAGTTGCATTAAAAAAACCCGTCGTTTTATGTCTTTAAAACCCAGTATTCTGAAGCTGTTGGCCAGTTTCTTAAAAATCTCCGGTTTGTTTTGAGGGTTGAGATTACTTAAACATGAATAAACTGATTTTATTGCTTTTGACTTTTCATCATCAGCGTTTACCTGTGGGGCCCTTTTTGAAGTCAGGTCATTTAATCCTTCAAGAACAGCAAACTCCTTCAATAAATTGATCCCTTTTTCGTTCAGTTCACACATCGTGTCCAGTAATTGTTCCGCGTCGCAATCTGTAAAAATATTTTTACCTTTAAGCTTCATATACTCTAATTTTTGACGTAAAAAATCCGTTTTTTGCTGAATTTCTTTCTTTTCAATATCCATAGCCGCTATTATTTTTTTCTTCATATTAAACCTCTGGCACTTCGGTGTCGGCTCCGGCATTAAGCAACAGTTCTACCATATCTGTTCTTTTGTAATGAACAGCAATCATTAACGCTGTTTTGCCTTGATTATTCCGCGCCTCAATATTTACGTCGCGTTCCAGCAGCATGCTCAATAAGTCTTTATGACCCAGCTTGATTATATTCATTAATACAGTATCGCCATTCATGTCTGCATCATTAATATCCGCCCCTGCCTGTATCAGAGCCGCAATCATTTTTTTAAATTCACCCATGCTGTTCTCCAGCCCTTCGCGCCATTGCTCCTCAATACTTGTTATATGAGCAAGCCCTCTTAATATAGACAAATCTTTATTTGTGTATCCCACGAAATATTTAAAAGCAATCTCATTACCGCCATAAACGGCTTTCATCAAAGCTGACAAATTATTTTCATCCTTTACTTGCACATCAGCTCGAAGAGTAATATATTGCTGTACGTTTTGAAAATTTCCCATTCTTATAGAACACAAAAGTTCATTTTTGAACAAATGTTTATCATCATATGGTTTGGTCTTCAATAATTTTTCTTCCGCAGTTTCAGGATCAATAAATCCCAGCATTCCAAAATTCCTGGCCAAAACCAACAAAATAATATTTTGATTATCTTCTCTCAAATTATGTAAACATGAATATATTGCGGTTATGGCTTTGGAACGCGTGTTTTCACCTGGTTCCGGTTTATGTTTTGTTAAAAAATTCAGTGTTTTATATTGCGAGAGCAGTTCTATTCTATCCCTAACAGAACCGCTATATTTTATCAGTCTGTCTATAAAGGCTGTGCCATTATCACCCGCAAAAATATTGAAACCCTCATCCAGCAACACCAGCTGTTGTCTAAGAAATTTTTCTATATTCAGATTGTTCGTTGATATAATCTTGTTCATATAAATCAAATTATCATTTCCAGTCTTCTATCAAGACTTCGTTTCGTTAACGATTTCTCGCTGTCCTGGCATTATTTATTAACTGCACCAGCTCATTTTGCGTAATAGGAATAGGTTCTGCCAGGGCATATACCATAGCCGGGCATCCTTCATTATCCAGCACTTCAGTATTGGCGCCGGCATCCAGCAGCAATTTTACAATGTCAGGTTTCTTGTGTATAACTGCGGTCATAAGTGCTGTTTTCCCTTCATTATTTTGCGCTTCAAAATTTACACCCCGCTCCAGCAGCATTTTTACAGTATCCGTATAACCCAGCTTAATCGCGTTCATTAAAATTGTGTCCCCATTCTGGTCCGAATCTTCTATGTTTGCTCCGGCTTCAATTATCATCTTAACCATTTCTTCTGCTTCGTTTAAACTTCTATTCAAATTCTGCCATTGTTCTTCAAGACTTGTAACATGACCCATCCCTCTTAGTGCAGAAATGTCCTGATTACGAAAAGCAATTGAATAAAGGAACAACTGTTCATCACATCTGATAATTGCGTTCATTAATATTGATATATTATTATTATCTCTGGCATTTATATCTGCTCCTTGTTCGATCAAATCCTTAAGCAGCGTTTTGTTTGTTATTCTTAAGGCATCCAATAATTTGTCTTTTAAAAAATCAGGTTCAGCTTTTGACCCTTTTAATTTCATATTAAATCCTAACGCGGAAAAACTTTTAATCAAAACCTGCAATACAGCTTCTTTATTGTCCGGACGCAAATTATGGAAACAGGAATAGACAGCTGTCAAGGCTCTGGAATGTGCGTCACTCAGAGGTTGTGGTTTTGATTTTTTCAGAAAATAAAGATTTTCATATCTGGCAAGCAGTTCAATTATGTCCCTGCCCATTTGTTTATATTTAAGCAGATTATCGACTATCAGCGTGCCGTTTTTGCCTTCAAATATATTCACATACCCTTCAATCGGAAACAGTTTTTCCTTGAAGAACTCTTCCAACTGCTCAATACTTGTAAACGCAATGATCTTATTCATATGTTATCCCTGCGACAATATATCGAAAGGCGGGGTTAAAAATCTCAGCAAAAATCTTGGAAATATAAGTCTATTCTTCTATTATTGACGCTAAAAACTCTTCAATTGCGGGATACTGAAGTTCCTTTGCTACATCTCTCGCTGTTTGCCCTTTTTTGTTTTTCAGCTGCGCGTCGGCACCGGCGATTATCAGAATCTGCCTCATATCATCATCTCCATGGCGAACAGCATACATCAGGGCTGTTTCTCCCTTGTTGTCCTTTGCGTCAGGATCAGCGCCGGCGATTATCAGCTTTAATAAAATGCCCTTGCCGTCAAGTGTGCCGGCAGCCAGCATCAACGGTGTAACACCTGAGTTATTACTTATATTCAGATCACATCTGCGGTCAGCTATTAAAAGGTCTACCATACCTTCATCTTTTTGACTTACAGCCTCATACAAAGGTGTGCAACCATCATTATTCCGAATATTCGGGTCCAGGTCTTCCCTGGCTAAAAGCATGGTTAACAGCTCCTTATCGGATTTGTTTACAGCCATGTATAATACTGTTTGTCCTTTATTTGATTCACGGGTATTGATATTTATTGTTTTATCAATAAATAATTTAGTCATATCCTTGTCACCATTATGATAACCATGCGCTATAAATTGCATAAGAGGAGTCATTGCCCCTTTGGTATTTGAATCAAAGTTTCCCGGATAATTTTTTACCAGGGCTTTAAAAAAGTAACCTCTCCTTCCTACTATACTGTAATTTAAAGGTGTTTCCCCATTCTCATTTGCTTGATTAATATCAGCTCCGGCTTTTACCAGAAGTTCCGTCACTTTTATCTGAGTTTCCGGCTTTCTTGATATTCTGAGGTCCCACATCGAGTACATCAAGGCCCCATTATTTTCATTGCCCAGAATATTTGGGTCGGCTTTACGCTTCAGCAGTTCTTCAGTAGCCATAACATTGGAACTCATTGCCGCCCACATAAGTAGTGTTCTGCCTGATTCATCCTGCTGGTTAATATCCGAATTATCGATCATCTTCAGCATTAGCTTGAATTTCTCCTCGTCATCCATCAACGATTTCAATGTCTCAAAAAGCAGCTTGCTTCTTTTAATATTTTTATAACCAAGTTTTCTGAAAGCCTCAGCCAAAGATACCAAAACTTTTTCCTGATTACTATCGTTTAAATTTTTCAAACAATGATATATAGAATTAAGGGCTATTGTGCTTTCCTTCGCAGGGTCGAGTTCCGGTTTGAAATCATTTTTTAAAACATCGCATTCAGGAAGTTCAGCAAATTCCTGACATAAATTTACACCCGCTTCTTTCAGCTCTATCATTTTTCTGACCAGTTCTTTGGCGATAAACAACGTAAAAATATTCTTGCGGGTGGTCTGCATATCCCGCAGTTTATTTCGTAGAAATGTCAACAAACTCACGGTATTTATAGAAATTACTTTATACATTTTTCACCTTATCAATACAACAATTTCTCCTACTAAATATCGTAGGGAAATCAGAATTATTGCAGGTAATTATTATTTACTTTTTGTGAGCATGTACCAGAATATAAGGTACTCAAAACGGACAAGTGTCATGAGTAATGTAGGAATACGGTAATCCGCACCTGCTTGTAAAAGGTCTTTTATTATTTCCCTTCTATTTATTTTGGAATTAGAAGCAAAGTCATAGAGAGCATACATTAAGGCTGTTTTCCCCCAATCATCCTTGGAGTCAACATCCACTCCGGCCTGAAGCAATTCCCGGACCATTTCCGATTTTCCAGCGATAACGAACCACATTAAAGCAGTTTGCCCTCTAAGGTTCTTTTTATTAATATTAACTTCAGACTCCAGCAATAAACTTAGTATTTCCAGTTTGTCCGCGTATATTAAAACGCTTGTTCCATTTTTATCAGTATCAACCGCATTGGGGTCAGCGCCCTGTTTAAGCAGATTTTCTACTTCAGCCGAATTATCTTTTTTTACAGCTTTTATTAATTTCCTTCCCAGATAACCGGGACTTTTGGTCGAATATTTATTGTTCTGAAAGCCCAGCAAAGGAAAATCACGGGTTAACTTTTTCAGCACGCTATCTTTGTTTGTATCGTCAAGTTTTTCCAGACATGTCCATACGGAGACCATCGCTCCTGACCTGCGCAGGCTTTCTTCACAGGTTTTATCTATTTGCGGTTTGCTGTCCGATTTTAAAAATTCAAGTCCATTGCATTTTGAAATTAATATTCTCAGATTCACTCCGGACTTGCGCAAAGCAACCAGCCCGTCCAGCAGCCGGTCCGCGTCGGACATGGAAAATATATTACGGTTTTCCTTTAAAAGCCGGATTTTTATTTCCAGGAAACTTGTTAAAAAATCTTGATTTAATATTGCGATAATTTTATTCATATTTCATTTTTTTTATTTGATCTTAATAGCCAGCTGGCTATAAATTTCCCAGAAAAAAAAGCAAAACTTTGAGCATCAAACCCTGCATTGTTTGTCATGGTTACATTTGCACCGCAATTTTTTAAAATCTTTATTATTCTGATTTGTCCCTTCTCAGCAGCGTACATTAAAGCTGTCATCCCGCTCTCATCCTGACTATTTATCGCAGAAATTGCTCCGGATTCCAGCAGTAAATTAACAATTCCAGGATTACCACATTTAGCGGCAGCCATGAGCGGTGTGGCTTTAGCGATGTTGGGCAGATTCACCTCAGCACCCATCGCGATCATGTCCCTGACCAATTCTGAGTTCTCTTTAAGGATCGCATATATTAAAGGCGTATTCTCATCATATTCAGCTAATCGATAATTCAAATCAGGATGTTTACTCAATATATAATAGACTTCTGAATAATCTTCATTAACGATAGCGTTCATTAATTCTTTAGTTAAATAAGCTGCCGGTAATGGCTCCTCGGCCGGACTTCGAAACCCCAATTTTCCCATATCACGCGCCAGATGTCCCAAAATCTGAGTTTTGTTATCCTGACGCAAGTTCTTCAGGCATATATAAATCGATTTCCTGATTTGAGTTTCAGGTTGTTCTTCTCTTACAACAGGTTCGGTCATATCCAGTAAAAAAATTAATTTTTCATTAACGGCCAGCAATTCATTAATCGATACGTTTACTGCTTTCAAATCTAACAACAAATCATATGTTTGCTCAGCGTCTTCCAGAACAAATATGTTTTTGCCATTCCTTAAAAGTTCCAACTTCTCACTTAACAATTCAGGTATTACGACTTCATTTTTATTCGCGATAATTTTATATTTACTCATCAAATTTGCTATCTGCCTCCGGCTCTTTTTATTATCTCGATTATTTCACCGCTCCTGTGTTTGCGTGCGAGCTGTAATGCAGTTTCTCCTGCATAATTCTGGTAATTTATGTCTGACACCCTGCTTATCAATTTTTTTACTATTTCCTTATGTCCTTTTATTACGGCCATATTAAACGGGGTGTTCCCTTCATTATCTTCAGCTTCAAGAAATGCGTCTTTTCCCAGCAAATAATCCACTATTTCCATATGACCTCCTTCACAGGCTTTCATCAAAGCTGTTTGGCCTTTTTCATCTTTAGCATCCAGGTCCGCGTTTAATGTTACAAGTTCTTTTACAGTTTCCAAAAAACCTTTTTCAGCAGCTTTTATTAACGGTGTTTTCAAACTTTTAGTACGATCATTAACATCTGCTCCGCCTTTTATCAGCTCTCTTATAACTAATGGCTGATCGTGAAATGCAGCGGCATGCATGGCTGTCCATCCTTCATCTGTATATCCCTTCTCGTTTACATCTGCCCCATTTGCAATCAACAAAGCAACCAGTTTGTTCTGTCCATTCCAGGCAGCCAGCATTAAACTGTTAAAACCGCTGATACCTGGATTTTTATAATCCGGATCAGCTCCTCTTAATATTAAATCTGCTGCTTCATCATATTGTTTATTAAATATAGCCTTCAGCAATTCTTTTCCCAATTCATAGGATTTCTCAACTACACATATGTTCTGAAAACCCAGAATTCCGAAATCCCTGGCTAATCTGCTCAAAACATTTTTCTGGTTTTCATTATTCAACTGCTGCAAACAAACTGCGACAGATTTTTTAGCTCGCTGCAGAGAATCTGTATCCTCCAATTCAGCCTCCTCATTAAGCAGTGAAAAAAAATCAATATCTGTGAATTCGTTCAAAAGCAAGCACAAATCTTTCCCTTCTTTTTTAACATCCAGCAAATCCTGTAATAAAGTTTGGGCGTTCTCGCCGGTAAAAATATTCTTTTTCTCCTGCAGTAAGAGTAATTGCTTTCTAAGCTCAGGTTTAATGGTCCTGTTTTGATTGAAACTTTCTATTTTTAACACCAGTTCATCAAGATTTACCCCTGATCTTTTCAGCAACAAAGCTATTCCTATAAAGTTTCTCAGGTCCTGATCAGATAAATTACCACCTGTAATTTGGCTTAAATTGCATTCTTCATCCAAAAACTTTTGCAAATCATCATTAACGCCAATTGCTATTAATTTATTAAACATTATTCACTAATCTCCTTTCAAAAGTTGTTGTAACTTCAGATATATCTGCCAATATTTATCATCAACTGTTAAAAATCTTTTCGCGTACTCCATACCCGCCTCCATGTCCGCACGAGAAACTCCTTTTTGCAACATAACATCCACGACTTTTGTCATTTTCCAACTTACAACCTTTCTAAATACCGAATCAGTTGTTTCATAGGATAATTTGTCATTAATATCCGCCCCGCCGTTTATCAAGGCCAGTACAGTATCCTCGTCGCATGGGTACTGGTCTGCTTCCAGGGCATTTAATAACGCTGTTCTGCCTTTATAGTCTCTGAGCCTCACATCAGCTCCTGCTTTCAATAGCTCAACAACAATTGCTGACCGGCGTCTATAGGCTGCGCAGATGAGGGGGGTATCCTTAACCATAGAATTTTCATCTACAACATTAACATTTATTCCTTCTTTAATAAGTATTTTTATGATGTCCAAATGGCCGTGGTAAACAGCCGAACCTAACGGAGACTTACCTAAATGCACATCAGCCTTGTTTTCCAGGAGTATACGTACGTTGTAAATTTTGCCTCCAAAAACCGCCCTGAATAAAGGTGTCCAACCGTTTTTACATATATGATTAATCTTTGCACCGGCTTTAACAAGCATATTCAGCAAAGCTGGGTTGCCTTGCTCTGCCGCTGTCATCAGCGCAGTCCAGCCAACGCGGTCTTCATCATTTACTCGTGCTCCTTTGCTAAAAAGTAGCTTAATAATATTCATGTTGCCTTTTTCTACGGCTAATGTAAAAACCGGCTTTTCTCGTTCCCTGTCTCGGGCATGAATATCCGCGCCTCTTTTTATCAAGTCCCGTACAAACTTTTCCTGATTATAATAAATCGCGAACATTAAAGGAGTATGTTTATCATTATCCCTATAATTCACATCTGCTCCCGCATTTATCAACAATTTGTAAATCTTATCGTTATTCTGTTTTATGGACTTAATTAAAGCCGTATCGCCATGATCAATAAAAATATCTGATGTACCTTTTTCGAAACCGTTTATATCCACTCCCGCATTAATCAATTCCTTGACCAGGTTATCGTAATTTAGTTCTGTTGCCCTGATCAAAATGCTTTTACCCTCTTTGTTTTTATAATTAATATCAGCGCCTTTATTTATAAGTTCCTTTACCTGTTTACTGTCCGCCAATTCTATAGCCTGATAAAGCTCCTCGCCCAGATAACAGTTCCGACGAAATCCCAGAACAATCAGATCTCTCGCCAGTATCCCAGTGATCTGCTTCTGATTTTTGTCATTCAAATTTTCCAGGCAGATATATATGGACTTTTTAGCTTTGCTGGTTCGATCCTTGGCATCAATATCAGGAACATTATTATTTAATAAAAAATCCAGTTCTTTAACCTGCCCGAGAATATTTCTGATGTTTTTGCCAGAATCTTTTAATAATAATAATTCTTGAATAAATCCTTCACCATTTATAAGGAATGGATTCTCCTTTTTGACCAATTCTTCCAAAAGCAATGCAGTTCTGGAAATAACCATTGAAACGATTTTTTTATTCATTTTCCAACCTTCCCAAACATATTATTTTTCACCAAACCTCCAACCTTCTAATAATCCAATTTCTTCCTTCTTTTTCGTTTCACCTATCACTTATTCTAACTCTCCACTGCTCCTGCGCCTTTGAGTATATCAATAATTTCCGTTCTTTTTTCCATTATTGCCAGCTGCAATGGAGTAGTACCTTTATTATCCGTAATATTTATTTCAGCACCTTTAGCCACTAAGGACCTGACTGCCTTTTTATTGTTGGTTTTAATAGCATAAAACAAAGCAGTCCTGTTCCAGTTGTCTTTTACATTTACGTCAGCGCCGGCTTTAAGTATTAATGAAAATAACTGACCGCGATTATATTTTAAATCGGACATTAAAGCCGTAAGTCCCTCGTAATCCTGCAAATTCAAATCTGGTTTTTTGGAAATAATTAATCTGGCCATATCCTGTTTGTAACATACAATTGCCAGGATAAGAGGAGTAAGCTGATGTCGGAAATCAGACCTGCACCTTATGTTTATATCTGCCTTGCGCCTTAATATCTCTTTCACCAGATCATAATAATTTTTTATTATGGCCATACTTAAAGCCGATTGATATTCTTCGCCTGATTGAATGTTCAGCTCGGCTCCGCTTATAATAAGTTTTCCAGCGACTTCCTTATGTTCCTTGGATAAGGCCAGGGTCAGCGCAGTCCAGTTATCTGCGTCCTTAATGTTCTTATCAGCCTTTTTTTTCAACAGCATTTCCACTATATCTTTATGGCCGTTCACAGCCGCGAACATTAAGGCTGTCCATCCTCCATTATTACGGGCATTAATATCAGCTCCGCCTTTTAATAGCACCTCGAAAAGCTCCTTTTTACCTATTTGCGCAGCGAACATTAATGAGGTAGTATTGGTAATATCTTTGTGATTTACATCAGCGCCGGACTTTAAAAGCTTTTGAACATTCCTGACATGTTTACCAAGGACAGCCTGCATTAAAACGGAATAATTGTTTCTTTGCGTATTAATGTAATTAACATCAGCCCCCTTTGCTATGAGAAGGTCCAGCACATCTTCACCGCCCCATAAGCCTGCTGTTCTCATCAAAGCAGTATTATTGTCATTATTAACTGCTTCCAGATCAGCGCCGACCAGTATTAGTTCTTTAACAACATTCACGCATTCCCAGCAAGCCTGAATTAAAAAAATATTGTCTTTTGGTCCATACTTGGTTTCAACACGGGTACAAAGAAAATCCGCTCCCATCCTGATAAGTTTTTTAGCTTTAACAGTATTTTTTTGTTCTATAGCCTCAAATAATTCTCTGGCAAGATATCCATCTTCTTTAATATTCAGATATTTCAGTACTCTAAAATCTCTGGCCAGATTCTGTAAAACCTTTGATTTGTTTGCGGAATTCAATTGATCAAGACATATATAAATAGATTTTTTCGCTTTGGCTGCCGGATCTTTTTCCTGTACAACCGGTGGTTCCTGCATTGCAAGGAATTCCAAGCCTTTGATCCCGCTTACCAGCTCTCGCAGATCAATACCCTTGATCTTCGCTTCTAATAAGTTGTCAATTAAACTTTCAGCTGTAAAGGTGAAGAAAACGTTTAATCTTTTGTCTTCAAGTAGCTTGAGGCGTAACAGTATAGAATCTGTTAATCGTTTCTTTGTTCCAATTGAAATAATTTTTCTTTTCACTTTTCACCTTTCACAATTCACTAATTTCTGCCAACCTTCCAACCATCTAACCCTCCTGCACTTATGCACTTATGCACTTATGACACTTAACACTGATCTCCTAACACATCACGATCAGCCGTATATATATCGGAAATTTGTTGTTTTTATTTCAATATTTTTGGAAACGCAACTTATAGCAAAGAACCCCAAATTGAAACCCTTTATGCTAATTGCCCGGACTTTTGTCTGTAGCTGTGTTTAGCAAACGGATTATTTCTTCTATTTTTTTATTCCATTTATTAAAATCCTCAACACTTATTTTTTTCTTTTTATATTGTTTTTTGAAGTAATTTAATTCGTCTTTAATTATATCCTGCGCTGTTTGTCCTTCTTTGTTTTTTAAAAAGATGTCAACTCCGTTATTAACAAGTATTTGAACAATATCTTGATATCCAGATCTCGCGGCTAACATCAACGCAGTCATTCCTTTGCCATCCTGCACATTCAGGTTTGCACCGGCCTTTATTAACAATTTCAGCAGATAACAGTTATTATCATAGGCGGCAAAAGTAAGGGCATAATTTCCTTCCTTATCTGCTATATCTACCTTGGCCCCAAGGGAAATTAGCTTTTCAACAATCTTTTTCATTCCGGAAACACGAATAACTTCCAAAAACGCTGTGTTCCCTCGAAGATTCTTTTTATTAATGTCAGCACCAGCCAGAACAAGTTTTGACAATGTTTCTCGCCTGCCATAAATAGCAGCATAATGAATGGCTGTTTCTCCTAAGTCATCAGGCATTTCCAGATCAGCGCCAAGATTTATGAGTTCTTCAACTATCTCTGTTCTAAACACTCTAAGTGCTTCATGTAAAGCAGTGCGGCCCCTGGAATTTTTGTCATGGATATCTGCGCCTGCTTTTAAATAATCCCTTATCTTTCCATACTCTCTTTTCATAATGGCACTTCTTATTTCTTTACCCAGATACCCTCGTTTTATAGGCACATATACTTTATTTTTGTAACCAAGCAGTTCAAAGCTTTTGGCTAACTGTTTTAAAACTTTATCAGCATTCTCTTGGTTCAATTTCCTCAGACAAAAATATATAGCTGTCCTTGCCTTAGATTTGATGTCTGAGCTGTCTGTTTCAGACCTGTGTTCCGATCGTAAAAATTCCAAATTTTTTGTTTTCGCAAGAACCACAATATAATCAATACCTGACATTTTCATTAATAGAAATTGATGAATAACATCTTTAGACTGACTTCCTGAAAAAATATTTATGTTATTATCTAGAATTTTTTTTTGTTCGTTTAAAAAGTTAACAAGAACTTTTTCCAAATAATCAAAAGATACCAGCTTGTGAGCCATTTAATAACCTCCCCTTATTAAATCACTTTATTTTACGGGTCCAGATAAACCATCATTTCCTCATTACCATGATGGCGGGCCCAGTACCAGGCGGTCATATCCTCATTATCTCTAAGGCTCTTTTCTGCTCCGGCCTCAACCAGTAATTTTACGGACTCAAAATCATTATTCCGTACCGCTGCTATCAGAGGGGTAATCCCACGTTTATTAGCGGCATTTATATTGGCTCCGGCATTGATCAACGCCTCTATCAAGTATGGCCTTCTAAAGTTCCATGCTATATAAATAAGCGGCGTATCGTCTTGCTCATCAAGAAGAGTATCAGGATTAGCGCCGGCTTCGATTAATTTCAAAGCCATATCATATTTATAGTCCTTTAAAGCAGACATTAAAGCCGTACTGCCATCTTTGGCTTTGATATCCAAATCAGGTTTTTTACTTAGCAAAAAATCTACAGCATCTTCATTAGCTGAACCTATAGCATAAAAAAAAGCAGTTTTCCCGCTGCTATCCTTATCATTGATATTCGCTCCTCTGGATAATAAGCTGTTGATTATTCTTTTAATATTTTTAATATGTTCATAGTTTGTAGGATTATCAGGTTCAGTAGAATTCTCTATAAAGTTTATCCATTTACGCACTGCATAAATAATCGCGGTTTGATCGAAATTATCTTTTTTATTAAAATCAGCGCCTTTTTCCAGCAGTTTGATAACCAGTTCAAAGTTGTTACCATTAAAGGCTTTCACCGATTCTTCGCTCAAATAACCGTTTTTACTGAAGCCTGTAAACCCCAGCAACTCAAAATCTCTACCTAATTTTTTTAGAACAACTCCTTTATTCGAAGAATTTAACCCTTCCAGGCATGACCAGACAGATACCATGGCCTTTTGTTTCTCCGGGTCCCGGTCTGATAACTCTGTTTTACTCGGGGCGTATAAAAATTCCAAATCGTTTATTGTCGCGAAAATAGCACGCAAATCAGTTCCTGTTAGTTTTAATATCAGCATATTTTCCATGAGTACTTCAGCTTCTCCGGGCTCAATAAAAACATTTTTGTTAGCACTGAGCATTTTCAGTTTACTGTTCAGCACAACTAAAGGTCCCTGCTCTGTTGATATTATTTTAGTCAGCATATAAGTTATTCCTCGTTAGTCTTGTCATTCGCATGTTATCCGCCGAGTCCTCCATCGATGTCCCTGCTCGTATCCGTCAAAAATCTTAATAATCTTAAATCTCGACTATCTTCCGGTTTAGGCAACCTGTAACCCAAATCAAAAAAATATCGTTTCAAATCCTCAGCCACCATGTTGATGTTTTTAGACCCATCGAGTATTTTTAAAGCAATAAAAATCGGTTTTTCCATTAATCGACTGTCCATCAGTAAGAATGTCTCTCTATGAGTCATCAATTCCAGTAATTCCAACCCCGGTATTTTGCACATTAGCTGAGTAATTATATAATTCTCGTCGTCAGGATGTTGCTGCTTAACTGCCAAAAGTTCAGCAACAACTCCTGCAGCGTCATTACCGGCAAAGACATTAATCTTGCGAGCCAGCAAATCCAGTCGCGTTTTCAAAAAATCAGATATTACAGGGCCTGCGTCGGTTTGCTCTGAGCCACTTGAAGATATATCCTCAAGACCAAGGCTTCTAAATGCTTCTCCCAGCTTCTGCCCCACTACCTCGTAATTATCAGGTTTCAGGCCTGTTACACAGTTATAAATTTTAGTAACCGCTCTGGATAGAGGATCGTTTTTGTTAAGTTCGGGTTTGTTACCTTCCCAGATGGGCCTGAGGTACTCAATATCTTGAAAAAAACTCCAAATATCTCCACCCGATTCTTTTTGTTTCAGTAATTCTTGCACCAATTTTATGGTTTCAGGTCCTGCGAAAACATTTTTGTAACCAATTAATAGTTGCTTTTGTTCGTTAATTGAAAATACGTTTTCTTTAACCTCGGCATCAGCAATATTGCCTGCCGATTTTAACGGTTTCAGATAAGAGACAACCGTTTTCAAGGTATTTGTTAACAGTCCCTTAAATCCGGTTTCTTTTCTACTCTCCACAAAATTTATCGCTATAATCTTGTTCTTCATATTTAGTACCTGCTATCTTCCAATCATCTAACCTTCCTAACTTCTGCATTTACGCACTTACGCACTCCTGCACTTTTCCCGTCATCCTTCGTCAGGCTCAGGATGACTTACCCCTTATCTCTTATCTCCTGCCACTTACTCACGGATTATCCTGCTTATACGTATATTTCAAATAAAAGGTCATCTCCTCGTCTTCATTAGATTCAGCTATACCTATAGCCATTTTATTGTTAACCCCGATATCAGCCTCGGCTTCCTCTACCAGAAAAATTACAGCATCCATATGGCTGTTTTCAACCGCTTTTGTCAGCGCTGTATCTCCTACCCAATTCTGATAATCCACATCAATTCCAGCAGCCAGAACTTCTTTTAGTTTACCTATATTACCTTCCGCTGCTGCTTGTAGGAATTCACTTCCCAGCTCTTGCTCTCTCCTTTTTAATATTTCTACAACTTCCATCTTTCCTTCCGAACGTGCTATATCAATAGCTTTTTTTCTGTTAGAGTTGCGCATGTTTAATTTAGCTCCTTTGGCCAAAAGTAACTCCACTGTTTCTTTATATCCCTTTTCAGCGGCCCTCATAAGAATTGTATATCCATTAGTTTCCTGTTCGTTAATATTTATTCCATGCTGAATAAGGAGTTCTACCATCGAGTTGAACCCACATATCGTTGCTTGACTGACAGGTTTAAAGCCAAATTTATCTTTCGCTTCAAAATCTGCACCATATTTTATCAATAATTTGGCTGCTTCCAGGCATATTTGCCGGTTTACTAATTGTAAAGAACCACGAAATACAACCTCGCGAAATGGTGTAAATTGACTTTCCGTATTTCGATATTCCAAATCTGCGCCCTGGTTCAAATAGGCCTCTAACTTATCAACGTCACAATTTTTTGCAGCCTCCATCATTTCATCACCTAAATAACCGTTTTCTTTTGCCTGATGAGTATAAAATATTTTAAGTTCCAGCATTTTTTCCTGAACTTTAGAAAATATTAGATCAGGATTTTTAGAAAAATTCTGCAAGCTGTGCCATAAACCGATACTATTCGGATTTGAAGTTTCTATAGCTGATGGGCTTTTTGCTTTTAAAAACTCAAGTCCGTTTAAAGTCGCGAAAACTTGGCGAAGCGATTCTCCTCCGCCTTGCAAAGCGACTTCCAGCATCAACTGTTTCAGGCGCTCATCTGCCTTTACTAAAACGCCGCCTGATAATTCTGTAATAATCTTTTTGAGGTTTTCTTGTTCTTGGGTAAACGTCCAATTTTCCTGAATATTAATTGCCAGTATTTTATACATCTTTTGTGCTCCACATTTCTACCTTCTGATGAAATTTCCTTCATCCTTCGTCATTCATTTTCCCGTCATCCTTCGTCAGGCTCAGGATGACTTACCCCTTATCTTCTACCCCTTATCTCTTATTCCCTAATTCGCGATATACCCAGTATAGCTAAGCCTCCAACTGCTTTCACTGGACGAACCATTGGTTATTTCTACTCTCACTTTTGTCTGACCGTCTTTGCCTGCTCCTGCTTTTTCCACTGTCATATAATAACCTGCGCCTCCTCCGGTCTTTTGCATAAAATCTCTGAAACTTAAAGTTTGTCCATTACTGCGCGATTCATTCACGGGCATACTCTCATTATTTTTCAACCCTGCAACTAACAGGTCAGCGACTTTTTGGGCTGTTTCCACAGCTTGACCGGCTATTAAATTATTGGCTATTATCATTACTTCCGTTCCTCTGCTCCTTACACCACCCATAAAATATGAAAGTTCTTCGGGAAATGCTACAGTTTTACCCTTGAGCTCACCGATCTTGCTTTGCATCTGAGAAACCCCGCCCAGAATCTCAACGATCTGAGGCTTGATATTTTCAAAAAACTTCCCGCTGGCCGCTTTCAAAATCTCATCAATTATTTTTTCCAAAGGTTTAAGATCAAGATTTTCAGGGTCTTTCTTCAGCATACCTCTTAATAAATTCTCCATGAATACCGTAAGCATTGTTAAAAAAGTTTCCTGTAAATCTTCTCTCTTCTGCGCTGAAATAGCTTCAGCCATACTCTTTATGGTATCAAGGTTGATTACCTGTTTGCCGGCAAGTTGGTTTACCATATCACTACTTGCCAGCCATTTTTTAAAAGTTTTATTGGTTTCACTAATCGATGTTGATTCACATATCAGTTCAGTCATGGTATCAGACAAAAATCTGTCTCCTGTTGAAACCAAATAATTGATTTTTGCTTTCAAATTTTCCAGACTGTTTACATCACCTTCCTTGCTGTTGTCATTGCTGTCCAAATTTTTGATAAATTCCGCCCAGTTCTTGAATTGCTCAGCAAAAGTTTTATTAGAAAAACTGAATTCCGGCATGGTCTCTACAGACTGCCCCGCATCACTGGAAACAACCCCGGTATGAGCAAAAACACTGTTCAATAATAGTTCCAGCAGTTTGAAGCTTTCAATTATCCCTGCCTTAACTTTAATTTCTTCCAAAAAGTTATCTTTAGCCGTTATTGTTTTCAATAAATTAATAATCTCAATGACCAGAGGCTTAAATTCAGTGGAATTTTTGGGAATATTTCTCAATTTGTCCAGGTTATTTTGCAGACTTTTGATATCCTCCTCATCATTTATATTGCTTACTTTGTCCAGAGGTATGGTTAAATGGTCTTTTATCTCTCCCTGAATACTAAAAATATATTCCTGACCTGTTTTTGTTAAAGAAATTTCACAATCCGCACCTTTTATTAAGGAAATCAAATAAGGATTGTTATTAATTATTTGCAGCATATTTGTCTTTTCCAGTATTTTCTGTTTATCTGTAATCCTTTCCTGGGCCGCGCGTAACTCTATTTCCGGCTTGGTCTCGGAATAAGTAACAGGTTCTATGCTGGCTATAACGTCATTCAAAATTTTAATATTCTCATTGATCTTGAGTTTGTTTTTCTGTTCGTTTTGTTGATCGGACTCCAGCTTATGCTTGAACTCGCTCATTAACGCGGTAGGTTTGGGCACCCATTTGGTCAGGATGTCCCATAATAACGAACGTGTATAAGTGTCCAGATAACGCTTAAGGACTTCTTCCAGCAGTTCGTCTATCAGACTATCGGGAATTTCGCTGGCAATGGACCTTATGCTCACATCAAAAACCTGAATATTGGTCATTTCTTCCTTTAAACCCAGAGTATTGCGGAAATCTTTACCGTTTAACATATAGAAAAGAAAAGAAGTAAGTTGTTCTTTGTTAGTATTTTCCAGCAATTTCATCAATTTGCCGGAAAATGATTTAAACGTATCTTCCATATTGGAAACCTGATCTCCGTAATCATAAATTTCTTTAAAAATAGCCATGTTATCTTTATCATATTTCTTGTGATCTATTTCAGGAACTTCCTGGGTTGACACTGTCTTAAAGGGTTCTACCTTTTGTGTTTTGCTGCTTATACTGGATAGGTCTACCCAGTCTTTTTGCTTTATAGTTTCAGGCAATTCAAATGTACCCCAGAGTACGGATCCGTTGTTAAGATCAATTTCATAATCCAGTATCGGCATAAATGCCTCGTTTTTGTCCTTAAACAGTTCTATAGTGTTCTTGATAAAAGGTTCGGACACATAAATCCCTTTTGCTTCCTGGTCTTTCTGTTCTTTGTTGGAATCAATTTTTTCTCCGGCACGCAGACGTTCAATTAGTTTTTTATAATATTTTATTCCGGAAATAGAGGACCTGGTAAATTTTTCATGGAATTCAATACGAAAACGCATTTCATTATCCTTGACCTCCCACTTTATTTCCAGGGCTTTTTCATTCAGACCGGGTATAATATCTTTAAGAAGTTGCTTATCACGTTCCTGTAAAAACGGGCTCTTGGGTTTATTCTTATCTGTTATGGAATGAAAAGAGTCCTCTACGCCCCGTTGTTTAATTGTCTGTTCAGCTGCGGTAAGCTGTGCCATATAGATCATGGTACGCAAAAAACTGCCTTCACCGCTAATAATTTTTTGCATTGCCGGCTCGGATAAATCATATAGGGACTGGAACCTTCTTTTGGTTGCTCCCACAATCTTTGCCACCGGGGTGGTGGGACCGGTTTCGGGCATCATTCCCTTCAGGGTTATGTTGCCTTGCGGTTCAATTAATTGTTTATTGCCCAGATCGATAATGCTTTTTTTCTTCATCATCTTTCTTACATCTTCAATTGTTATTTTGGCCCCTGCGTCGTAGTAATCGGGCAGCAGCTTCAATTGCTGAATGATGAACTGTATTACATCTTCAGCTTCATTGGGATTGTCATATGATACCGATAATTCCTGCTTTTCCTTTTCAGATATGAGCACAAGAATCTTGTTTTCCAGCGTCGGATCATCGCTGAGCTTAATAAGAACATCCAGGTCCTTATTTTTACCCAATTTGGTTAAGGCATCACTGAATGGTTTTCTGACTTTATCTTCAATCAAAGTACGCATATGTCTTCCACCCTGAGTTTTATCATGGAACTGTTTCAGATATTCATATACCTCATCAGTTACGATAATATCATTGTTTCTCTCTATCTTTTGCGGTTTTTTCAGGTTCCTGATCATAATTCTTTCAGCTGTTTCCCTGAGCATATCATTGGACATACGATTAAAAATCGTAATACCTCCACCGGCCAGTATCCTGTTAATAATTTCCGGCTTAAATTTAGCGGAGAAACGAGCCTTAACTTTTTTAGCATTATCCTGGATAACCTTTTCTGTTTCCTGATCGCGTTTGGACAATTTGCCGTGAGCAATGTTATAGACATCTCTTTCTTGTTCCTTATAATCATCAATTAACTGATTAATCTCATTGAAATCATTCAGGGGAGCTATAATGTCAAAAAAACTGTCAGGCAGATAATCGCCGGTTTCCAGCAGGTTTTCCAGGTAAGCGGCATTTGTATTTTCTATAAGCGTATAAGCATCCTTAAATTTGTTTTTTAACGTATCAAAAAAATTTTGCCTTATATTCTTTATTTTTTCTTCATCACTTATAGCACTTTCTTTTTCCTCAGTACCGCTTAATTCTTTGATTCTCTTTTCCTGCGCTTTTACCATTTCTATAATTTGATTAATATCTCTCATGGGCACTTTTACCATATGATCCGGATAATTCTCTCTTGTTTCAATATTCACTTCCAAGATGTCCTCATACTCAGGATACTCTCCGCGTTCAATATTTCTGTTGTTTAAAATACTTATTAATAATTTTTTCTTTTCTTCCAAACCATAGACAATCTCATTTTTGTCTTCCAACTGTTTCTCGCGGCTTTCCTCTTCTACCTTGGTAAGCAAAATGTTCAGTTTTTCCACACACTCCAGCCTGGACCTGTGAATTTCTTCCTCATTTTGCCTGGCTTTTCTGGACTTCAGATACTGGTGTACACCATCAACATATTTAACATCTTCCGCGCCCAGATTTGATGTAAAACCTATATAAACCTGATTGAAATTAACTTCTCCTTCTTTTGTGGTACTGCTCTTGGCACGGTCCAATATATTCATTAAAAATTCAAATAATTCCGGACATGCTTTCTCGACTTCATCAAATATTACAACACAGGAAGGATTGTTCTTTACAAACTGCAAAAGCTTTGACCCCTCCTCATACCCTACGAAACTGGGAGGAGCGCCGACTATCTCGGACAATTGATACTTGTCCATTATTTTATTACAATCTACATAAAACTCAGGTAAACCCATCTTTTCCGCGAAAAGCTGAAATGTAAATGTTTTACCTGTACCGGTGGGCCCGGTAAAAACACCGTTAAAAAGCGGTCTGTTGGGGTCCATTAGTCCCAAGGCGTTTTGTCTGGCCACCGACATAAGCTGTTCCACTGGTTCATCAGCGCCGACTATTTCTTCCTTCATTTCTTTCTCAATCTGGGCCAACCTCGCCATTATATTAATATCTACCTTATTTCTATCCTTACCGGCCATTTCCGCTACATTTTCTATAACCTGGTCTTCTGTAACATCAACTTCTCTGTTGCCATTACTTTTCATTTCTTCTTTTTCCAGATCAATAATACTCTTAACCAGTTTTTTCAGTATCGGTTCCAATTCGTCAAAAGCCTGCTGGTCTTTCTCTTTAATGGCCGTAAAAAGATTGTTAATATCTACCAGCAAATCTTTGTAGAATGAGGCTATTCTTCTTTTAAACGCTGTTTTTTGAATATTGATTTTGGTTATAATTGTTTTTAAAACCCTGATGCTTAATTCCGGGTTAGCACCGGACAGATGTCTCCTGGAAAGCTCATAAATCAACCGTATAATATTGTTGGAAATTCTTATCGGTAAATCCGAATATTTGAAAGACTTTTCCAGCCAGGAATCATTTCTAAATAGCTCTCTGATATGTTTTAAAATATTAATAGTTTCCAGCCTGCTGCGTTCCGGGATGACAATTGTTTTTAGTCGACGGTCAAGCGCGGGAAGCCCTTCAACATATTTTTGCGCTTCCTGCGTAGTTGTGGCGAATACGAAACGGCTGTCAGTCGAGGTTAAAAATGTTTTCATTTCATCAAAAATAATGGTCGGCGCGGCCGGGTTTCTCTGGCCCCAGCGATGAGCCTCATCAACCATAACTATCATTTTCGGATGTTTTTCTATAAATTCTTTAAGCGCATTCAATTTGTCATTGTATGTACCGCTCCCGTCATTATGCAAAAAATCGCAGGCATCGATGAAGCATACTCGAAAACCGGGAAGTTCTCCTCTTTCGATCATGGCGCCGACGTGCTGCATAACCGTAGTTTTTCCTGTTCCGGGAAGACCTTTTAACAAAACATTGGCTGTATCATGTTCCTGCAGTCTGGCCAGTACCTGTTCGGCAACTTCGGTAATACCTATAGCTTCATATACATTGGGATCAACAGTCTTGTAATTTTCACGAAAGGTTTTTATTTTTCCTTTTAGAATGTCCGGGATTTCCAGTTCCTTGTTCCCATTTCCCAAAGCTACAATTTTATTCATAATACTCACGCCCCTCTCGCATTATTATTGTTTTGATCTAAATCTATGTTTGCCGGAGCCGACCCACCGGTCTTGCCTCCGTTCTTACCAGCCCCGTTATTATGTTGATTTTCACTAGCCAGTATCTCTTCACTTTTTTGTTTTATAGAATTCAAATCCGTTATCACGGAATCCACAAAAGAATCCTTGCCGCCATCTGTTAAGCTTTTTTTAACAGCATCTAATAGTTCTGTTTTGAAATCCATATCAGATGTATCAAGGTCGTAGCCGATACCATATATTTTCCCGGCCAGCATATCAGCCAGTTTATTCAATTCCTGCTCATTTTTATAATTTCTGAAATCAGGATATTTTTCCATAAAGTCTTCAATGACATGCGATAAATCATGATCATCAAAGCTCAAATTATCGATAATATCTTCAGCAGCGCTGCCGAATTTATTGCGCAGCCACTTTTTTATTTTGCCGGGTAGTGAATTTTCATCTTCCTTTTCGCCACAGAATTTTCTTATTTTCGTTTCCAGCGATAAAAGCTGATCCTCAAGCTTGTCAGCTATTTTTCTCATCTGATCGTTATTGATCCCGATAATTTTGGCTATAGATAAACCAGCAACCCTTTTTATGTTGCAGTATTCATATTCCGGATCGTAATCAGTTGTTTTATTTGTATCGAAATGCGGATTCTTATATAACCTGTATTCACCGTTGTCAGTATAAACAATTACAGCGAAGATATTCGGACAGTTCTTCACAGTTTTTTTATCGGTAGAGGACATTTCCAAATCGCCATTACGATGGTAATGCGCATCAACAAAATACTTGCCCGCGTATTTTGATACCAGAGGTGCGACAATTCTGTCTTGTTTTCTGGTAATATTTATCGAGGGAGCATAATTTTCAAATTTTCCCAACTCATCAACAGAGAATCTGATCAGAATTTCATAGCCACGTTTTTCTGATTCTTTGGCTGCTGCAGCAAAAATTTTCTGCAGTTGTTTGCTGCTTATTCCATTTATAATATTTGCTATAATTTTCCTGAACACTTTTCACCCCACTTTTCTGGCTTATATTAATTTATCGGCATGTTTTGAAAATAGTTGCTGAAAAATTACATCTTCTATGAAAACCTTATAGTATTTATTGGCAATTTATATTAGAATATTTCTGAGCGTAATATGAAAACCTGCCCGAAATGTAATAAAAAAAACGAAGACACCATTATTACCTGTGAATGCGGTTATGATTTCAGGGAAAACGTGGGTCAAAAATTATCCAAGTGGACCAGATTTTTTCACTACCATCAGCTGAACGCCAAATATAGCGCTCTTTTTGTAATCGCTTTGATTTTTGACATTTTTGCTATTATTTCACTAATCTTTATTATTTTCGGAGTTATACGTGGTTTTCACAGCGCTTCTTTTATGATGGTAATTTCCGCGATTCTTTTTGGTGTGCTGAGTTATCTGGTCTTAAAAGCATTTTCCGAAACCATCATTCTTTTTATAGGAATTGAGGAAAATACCAGTAAAACCAACGATATCCTGGAAAAAATACTGGAAAATTCAAAAACCTAGTCAACCTGAGTTCGACCAAATAATCCTTTAATTCCGCCTCTCTCTGTCACTTCCCTTCGACTAGGCTTGTATGATAAGCGTATCCTGTAAAATAGAGTTTACTCAGGGAACCGTTAAAAGCCATACTTCCCTTCGACAAGCTCAGGGTAAACTAGCTCAGTATGACTTTTTTGTCGTCCTTCCTCCTTCGTCTTTCTTCCTTCCCTTTCTCCGCGGGCGGAGAAGAGCTGGCCAAAGGCCTGAGAAGAGGCGGCATTATCAAACTCAGGTTAGTTATCTTTTTTTAAGTGCAAAAAAATTTCCTGATTTCCTTTTGAACCTTTAACCTTACTGGGAATAGCCTTTACATATATATAATTACTGCTCTCGCAGAACTCGATAAAATCAGCCAGGGTTTTAGCTACCAATTTTTCAGATTTAATTATACCTCCATCAGGAACTTCCTCTTTCTTAACTTCAAACTGCGGTTTGAATAACAACAGCAAGTCACCGCTCTTTTTTATCATATCTCCGATAGCCGGCAAAATAAGTCTAAGGGATATAAAAGAAAGATCGGCGACTATAAAGTCAGCAGGTAAATCGACAGTCGTCATAGTATTTTTTTTATGTTTCTTAACAAGCTGCCTCAACTTTGTCAGATCAAGTTCACGGATATTGACCCTTTCAATATTTATGACGTCAGGATTCACCCTTAATTTATGCGCCAGAAGACCGTAATTCACATCCAGCGTAATTATTTTGCCGGCGCCATTCTGTAGTAAATAATCAGTGAATCCGCCTGACGAAGCGCCGCAATCAATCCCTGTTTTACCGATGATATCCATATCAAACTCCATAAATACAGACGCCAATTTATCGCCACCGCGACTGACATAACTTGCCTTTTCCTGTTTAAGTCGGACCTTATCTTCTTCATTGACTTGTTCATGAATGGACGTAAATTTTTTATTCTGGCTGACCACATTCCCGCTAAGAACCTGGATACGTGCTTCCTCCGTAGTTTGCACCAGCTTATTTTGCAACAAGTATTCGGCTAAAGTCAGTTTCCGTTTCCTTTTTTCCATGATCATATAAGCATACACTTTCCACCTTAAGCCTTCAACTTCAACTTTCAACAATTTTAACACTTATCACTTATCACTTATCTCGTCCTGTATTTATAACTTCTCATTCATCATGCTTCGTCAGGCTCAGTATGACACTAATTGTTCCCTGTCACCCTGAGCTTGACGAAGGGTGGTTATTCACATTTAATTAATATGAGCCAACCTTCTCATCACCCTCTCAATCATCTACCCATTCACCCTCCAACCCACTCACTCTTTTTACTTAAAACCTTGCTATAAAGCCCTCTCCGGTATTACAATTTTTATAAACAAACCGGATTTGGGGGATCATAATAAAAACCTTAATGACAGTAATACAGATGTATCTTTATATATACAAGATAAACCTATGACAAAAAGAATTATTAAAATCATGATTATTACCTATGTAGTGATCATGCTGCTTCTGCCATTATTTTATTACCTGTTTGAGCGTGAAACCTCATCGGTAAAAATAACAGTAGGTATAAACCTGGACCAGAAGATACTCACCATCTTCGGGGATCCTTTCGCGCTTAACGATTTACTGTTGGACAATCAGCGGCTTCTTATTATCCAAAACAATAACACCTATACAACCGATGAAATAAAAATCAATCCCGCTGAAACTCATGAAGTCAGGATCAAAGACAAAGAAAATAAGGAAATTCAAATACTGTTTTCCCTGATAACCAATGAATTTAAAAAAATAGAAAAAATTAAAGTGCTGAGCAAATTTAATGTCAATATGCCGCGGATATCCATAAATAATACCAGACAGTTTGTGGACGAAAATAACACAGTAGATGTGGAATACAGCCTGATAGGTGAAAATGACGTTTATATCGATTTTCTCTATGGTAAAGTCCCGCTTAACAAAAAAATAACCAAACTTGCCGTATTTGCCGCCATTAAATTGAAAGAACTGGCAATCCTGACCGAAAAAAATTTACAAAAAGCAGCCATCTATTCCTGGCATCTTGCGCTTGTTGCCGGGAAAGTCTCATGGCAAGCATTAATACACCTAAAATCATCACTGGCATCTGCTTATAACCATATACTGAAAAAAGATCAAAGTGGTACTACTCATCCGGATATTACATTCCGGGAAAACTTCGATCGTAACTCTTTTTTCGCGGGAGAAACTGCCCAATCGCTGGAATTCCAATTGCTGAATAAAGACTTTTTACCCATAACAAATAAACAGGTCAAAATAAAACTGCTAATCTCTAAAAAAACCGGTACCCAGCTTGCGGGAGCGTCCGATGCAATAACCGATTCCAATGGTAATATAAAATTTTTTGTGAAGCCCGGCATAAAAAATGGCTGGTTCAAGCTGAAAATTGTTGCAGGGAAAAAATCACATACTTTTGAATATTACATTTACCCCGGCGACCCCTGGGTTATAAAAAATATGAAAGAAAGCGTGATTATAAACGCGCCTATTGGAAAACTTATTAAGAATGCCTTCATTATGAAAGTTGTCGACCGTTATGGTAACGCGGTTCCCGGGGCGCTTGTGGAGTTCTGGGAAAAAAATATAAATGATCAGGTAACAGCGAAATACGCCGAAATCAAAACAAATAATGACGGCTGGATCAAGCTGGATTATCGCATGGCAGACGAAGCCAAACGTTTTTTTATCATTGCGGTGCTTAAAGATTCTTCTTCACACATAACTTATACAGTGCAGACACAAGCTAAAAAACCGGAAAATATTGAGATTGTCGGAGCCGAAGAAAGGCAGGCTATTGTTGGACTTCCACTGAAAGAACCTTTTGTTATCAAACTGAAGGATACATATGAGAATCCCGTGTCCGATATCCAGGTTGTGTTTGTTTTGCGTAATGATCAGGGAGATGACCTGGATGAAAAAACCATAAGAACCAATATGTCCGGCCTCGCTTCTGCCAAGTTCAGTACACCTAAAGCTATAGGAGAATATTCAGTTGTAATTTACGTTGAAAACAAACCCGAACTGGAAGCTGGTATTTCTTTGCTCGTATTACCGGGATCAGCAGCTAAAATGAAAGCTCTTTCAGGTACAAATCAGGAACTGGAATGGGATAAAACGATTGATGAACCTTTAAGGGTAAAACTCTTTGACGCTAACGAAAATCCTATACCCGATGTTGATATAGAATGGAAAAAATCACCATTTCTAAACTGGGTCGAAAAAGATGACAAAACAGATACAGACGGAATTGCCAGAGCTATTGTCAGCGCCAGGAAAACCGATCTTAAAGAACAATATGTCATAGCCAGCGCCGGAAAAACAAAAACAGTTTTCAAGATCAAAGTCAAGGAACCCAGCAAATATCAACTGTACTTGCTATCCTCTCCGGTTATTAAAGTTTTTGCTGACCAGCGTTTACCGGAAGATATAGTTTTTTCGCTAAAAGACCAATATGATCACAAACTTCCGAATACTAAAATCGAATTTGAATATACTGTTACTCGCAGAGGTATTAATTATCAGCAGAATATTACCTCGCAAACGGATAAGGATGGCTTGGTCTCCATAAACTTTACAGTAAGCGACCAGCAGGATGAGATTAATTTTAAGGGGAAATATTATGACGGGAAAGTACCTATTATTACCTGGGTAAAAATTGATGTTATACCTGAAGGTATTTCCTTATTAAAGGTCAAACCCGATATCATGATATCTACTGTCAGCAAAAAAGTAGCCAAACCTTTTGAGATTTTTGTAGGGGACAACAATGAACGACCCATTGCCAACTTAAACCTGGATATAAGCCCCTTGAACGTTCCTGGAAAAGAAAAAATAAATCCTGTACGTGTTAAAACCAATAAAAAAGGTTTCGCTTATTTTTATCCGGAAATTGAAAAAACAGCAGGCAATTATGTTTACTTAATTAAGCTGAATACACTGACCAAAGTAATGACTGTGAATGCTCTGGCTGATGAACCCACAGAAATTAAAATACTGGAAAAAGGTAATAATATATATCCGGTTGGCAATTATGTTAAAAATCTTAAATTTACAGCCTATGATAAATATCACAACATTGTGACACAGGGTAAATTTCTTTACGGAGTAAATAAAAGTAAAAAAATATTGAAACACAAATTCAATCAGCCGGCCGTATTTACAGATACCGGGCTGGGATTATGCAATTTTTACATACCGGAAAAAGCAGGCAGATATTATTTATACATAACTGATTATAAATATAAGACCAAGGCGTTTTATCAGTTCAAGGCCAGAGGGATAAATATTAAAGCTATCGAGTTACAGGAAAAAATGACCGTTCCCCCTAATTTTGTCGTTGGAATGGAAAGCAAGGGAATATTACCTTTCAAAGTACTGGACCGCTTCGGTAATCCTATCCGCAAAGTAAAAATGAGCCTGGATATTTTCCCGCTCGGTTCAGAAAAGTCCGTAGCAGGAGTGGATATTATTACAGACGGTGGAGGCAAAGGAAAATTTTCCATTTTAATGCCGGAAAAAACCGGTACTTATCTGGCTAAAATTTATCCGGCTGAATTTAAGCAAAGCATCGAAAGAATTATTACCTTTAATCTTCTTGCCAAAGGTGTACAAAGCGCGACTGTTATCACTGGTGACAACCAACTGGTAAAAGCCAATACACGACTGAAAACCGATCTTGTAATGCTGGCCAGGGATTCCTATGGCAATCCGGTTTCCAACGCCGAAATTCGCTGGTCCTACATAGTAAAAGCAAATGGTGAAGAACGTTTCCTAACTTACACGACCAAAACAGATTTTAATGGTCTGGTCACCTTTAACTATATTGTTGATAACGAACCCGGTATCAGGGAAATAAAAGCTAATTATTTACAGAATAAAAAATGGAATTTTGTTACATTCTATATAA
The DNA here is from genome assembly GCA_028715625.1 of Candidatus Margulisiibacteriota bacterium. Taxonomy (NCBI): domain Bacteria; kingdom Bacillati; phylum Candidatus Margulisiibacteriota; species Candidatus Margulisiibacteriota bacterium. Next base: position 36,451 of record JAQURL010000015.1, read on the forward strand.
AAATCATAGCCAGCGCTGTAGATTCTCTAAACAAACTTGGTGGTGACAATCAGCAGGTAAAGGGAGGAGAAGAGCTAAGGGACGTCATTGCTGTAAAAGCCCTGGACAGTAAAGACGGCCCAGTACAAAATCTGCCTGTTTCCTTTGTTATTAAATCTCAGGCCGCGGATAATCAGGAAAAATCCAACCCTCTGGTTTACTTTACAGACGAGCAAGGTATAGCCCGGGCCAGATTGATCGCTCCTTTTAAAAAAGGTAATTATCAGATAGAAGTTTACTCCCAGAATAAAAAAGTAGTTTATAATCTTCGCGTACTTGCCACTACCGAAGCTATTCCTGCTGAAAAACCGGAAGTGATCGCCATTACAAGTCCGGTAAAAATAGAGGGAAAAATTCAGCCACCCACATCCAATACGCTGCCGGAAACCAAAATAACCAAACAAGAACTGTCGGAGCAAATGACCAGTAAAATTGAAATAAGTTTAAATAAACGGACTTTTTCTTTTGTCAGCTCTGACAATGTAAAATTGTATACTGAGGGAGAACCTCTGCAAATTTCCATTCATAATAATAATCCGCGGATGAATAAACTGCTTTTTCAGATAAACGAACGCAAATGGAAAAAACAGGTTATTTTGCATGCGCAGGGAAGTACACAGATAAAAATACCGCCGGCATATGCTCCGGGTTATGAAAATTTAAAGATTTATAAGTATTTGGGTGTTGGTGTGCTCAGTATCAAATATAAGATTAAGGAATTCCGTATAAATACCTATGATTCCTCTAAATTTTCTTTAACAGCTCAGGATGACGTACAAAAAAACGCTGAAGTTTATGAAAACGTCAATTTTGAATACAAAATTGATACTGATGAATCTATAGAAAACAATATCTTGCCGGTAATTTTTCAGGTTAAAAATTTCAGTACAGGCAACGAAATCATCAGCACTGACATAAAATGGCAGCAAACCAACCATATGCAGATATTTAATTACATTTTCGAGAAAACAGGAGCCTATATTGTTGAATTCAATTCTAATTTTTCCAAAAATAAATTATCCTATTATGTTAATGTTCAACCCTCCTCTATCATAGTTCAAAAATATCAACCAGCAAAAGATATTGGCATTGATAAAATGAAATCACTTATATCCATACCGCTAAGCTTCAGGCTGACCGATGCGCATACTCACCTGCCGCTGGCAAACGAGCCGGTGCACTGGGAAGTCAGTAAATGGCCGGAAAAATCTTTTATTCAATTTGCAGAAAAAACTCAAACAGACAAAACCGGCCTGGCTCAAAACACATTTGTTATAAACAATATTCCAGGAAAATACCAAATCAGGGCACGTCGCATGTCGAAAATCAACATTCCTATTGAATTTGAGTTTAACCTCAATTATTATAAGTAAAGCTGGTATGACAAACGCTCTGCAATTAAATCTTTTTATTCTGTTATGGTTTTCCCATGCTTTAGCCGACTTTCCATTACAGACCAACACTATATTCCGGCTGAAGGTTAAACATATTTGGGGTATTTTTGTTCATGCCCTGATTTTTCTGGCCATAGCCATAGTTTTCACTTATCCTGTTTCTATAAAATCTTTACTGTTTATAATCTGGTTAATAGTTGTTTTCCTGTCACATGTGCTTTTTGACAAAATCAAACTGGTTTTCAGCCATAATATTATCCAAAAAGAGTTGCAATATTTTATTCTGGACCAGTTACTACACATAGGCGCTCTGGCAACAATTTTTCTTCTCCCCCTAAATCTTAATCCGACTTTACTGGAACAGAATATCGTTCTCCAAGAGTTACAAAAAGCAATGCTGGTCAAGGATTTACGCACTTTTATTGTTTACGCTTTTGTGGGTATTATTTTTATTTACGCCACTTACGCAATTGATGTTATCCTTTATTATTATGACCGGACTATCAATACCAAACTTCAAAAATTAAAATATAATTTGATTTCCATGTTTTACAGAGGTTTGATAGTACTGTTATTTATAACGTCGTTTTACTGGTTGAGCATCTTGTTGATCCCTGTTAATTATTTTATCAACAAAATGACTTTGATATACGATAAACGCAGGTTTATTATCGAAAGCACCTTAATTATTATTTTACTAATGACACTAATGATAGGAAGCAGAGGTTTATTATGATATTTGATGCTTTATGGACAAATTTTTTCAACAAACAACATTTGAACATCAGAGACTATCTCAAAAAAGTTCCTGTATTTAACGACATCAACGATAGAGATTTGAAACGTATTGAGCGTTATGTTATCCGCAGGAAATTTCTGACAAACGAATATATTTTCAGAGAAACCGAACCCGGAGCCGGGATGTATATCATCATCAGTGGTGAGGTTAAAATCCAGCTGGAAAGCGGCAAACAGGTCAAAGAGCTGGCTTGCCTGAAAGAAGGTGACTTTTTCGGGGAAATGGCCTTGCTGGACGAATCGCCACGGTCAGCCTCCGCCCTTGCTGTCAGTGACACGGTAGAACTTATTTCTTTTTTTAGAGGTGACCTGCTCAAGGTAATCGAAGAATATCCGAATATTGCCTGTAAAATCTTATGGAATATCGGTAGTGTTATCAGCGAACGTTTAAGAAAAAATAATGAGCTTCTGCATATGTGCCAGAAGAATAATTAAAATGAACAATCCGGTCCGAACAAATTATAATCTGATACGCGACATAATAATCCTTGTAGTATTAATTGTACTCGTCATTTTTTTTACTATAAAATTTTGGAGTGTTTTTTTCCCGTTTATTTTGTCTGTGATTATTGCTTATCTTCTCAATCCGCTTATCGGCAAACTGAATATAAAGTTCAATATGAACAGAATTTGGGCTGTACTACTGATTTATTTCGTTTTTTTCCTGGGAGTTGGTATTTTTATCTATATATCCATACCGATGGTTATCAAAGAATTTTTTACTATCCAGCATAATCTTCCTTCCTATATTTCTTATATAAAAGAATATTTTGACGCTCTGGCTGTTAAAATTCACGGAATCTTCCCTAACATTTCCGTGCAAGACCTGAATGTAGTAAATAAATTTCTTAATAATAGCGACAGCACTTTGTTCAATATATTCAAAAATGTACCTATGCTTATTCAAGGTTTGATAAATCTATTAATGCTTTTAATCCTTGTACCGTTTATCACTTTCTTTTTATTAAAAGACGGTCAGATCCTCAAAAAACGTTTGTATGAATTGATACCCAATCAGTACTACGAATTATACAGGAACCTTGCGTACAGAATGGATAAACAGCTGGGCAATTACATTCGCGGTCAGGCTTTGGATGCTTTGATCTGCGGTATCCTCACCACAATTGGTTTATGGATTATCGGTGTAAAATATTTTGTTATTATCGGCATGCTGGCCGGTATCGCGAACCTTATTCCTTACTTCGGGCCATTTATTGGTTTGATAATGGCAGTAAGCGTATCTATTCTGGATAAAGGTTTTAACATGCAGTTCATCCTGGTCATCGGTGTAACTATATTAATAGTCCAGCTCATTGATAACCTGCTGGTCAATCCTGTTGTTGTGGGAAAAAGCGTAGATTTGCATCCTCTTGTAGTTATGATCGCAATCATGCTGGCTGGGGAAATAGGAGGACTGCTGGGCATGCTGCTGGTTGTTCCCTTTGTTTCTGTTCTGAGGATCGTGATTATTGAGTTAAGTTCGGAATTCAAATACAGAAAATATATCAAACTCAAGCAATCTGATTAATTTTGTAATATAATAATCTTCTGACTAAAGCAACAAAGGAGTGTTTTCAATGCCTAAAATTGCTATCATTATAGCTTTCCAGCGTTTTAGAGACGAAGAGTTTTTTGTACCTTATGAATTATTTATTAAAGAAAAATATCAGGTAACGGTTTTTTCCTCACAAAAAGGAATAGCTACGGGTAAACTTGGTAAAAACTTTAACGTGGAACACACCATCGATGAACTGAATGTCTCCGGATATGATGCTGTAATGTTTGTGGGGGGGTCCGGTGGTTATGATTATATTGGAAATGAAACAATCAAAAAAATCATTATTGAAACTGTAGCGCAAAACAAATATCTTACTGCTATCTGTATGGCGCCTCTTTTGCTGGCACAAAGCGGTGTTATGAAGGGGAAAAAGTCGACCGTCTTTTATGATGAAAAAGATAACATAGGTAAATATGAAGCAATATATATCGACAAACCTGTCGTCACTGATGGTAAAATAATTACAGGGAATGGGCCGGCCGCCGCCAAAGCTTTTGCTGAAACTATTATAAGCAGGCTTCATGGCTCATAAAAAAATCCTTATTACCGGCGGTGCGGGCTTTATCGGCTCACACCTGGCACAGGAAGCGTCATACGACGGGCTCAACGTTGTAGTTCTGGATAATCTGAGTAGTGGCAAGCCGGAGAATTTAAACGGTTTAAATAATATCGAAATAATTGAGCAGGATATCCGCAACGCTGATTTTATTAATAAACTTTTTGCTCGGGAAAAATTTGATCTGGTGTTTCATGAAGCTGCAATAGCATCAGTTCAAAAATCAATAAGTGATCCGAAAAATACTTATAATGTAAATGTTACGGGAACGAACAATATCTTTAAAGCAGCATTGGACAATGGTGTAGAAAAAGTTGTATTCGCTTCTTCCGCCGCAGTCTACGGCAACGATCCGTTATTGCCTAAAAAAGAAATATATACCCCGCGACCTGTTTCTCCATATGGCCAACATAAACTTGAAAATGAAAATACAGCCAAAAAGTTGAGTGCGAAAAAGAAAACTGACTTTGTAGCTTTGCGTTATTTTAACGTTTTCGGCGAACGACAAGACCCTGACAGTGAATATTCGGGCGTCATTTCCATTTTCATGAATAAAATTTCCAAAGATTTGCCCATCAATATCTATGGTGACGGACAACAGACAAGAGATTTTATCTATGTAAAAGACATAGTTAAGGCTAATTTCCTGGCAGCAGAAATAAATACCGACAGCTTTTCTTCATTTAATGTGGGTACAGGCATACAAACATCCATTCTGGAAATGGCTAAAATAATTTATAAGTCTTATCAGAAAAAAGAACAAATAAATTTTTTGCCTGGCAGAAAGGGTGACATAAAACATTCACTGGCCGATATAACAGCCATCAAGACATATTTGGACTTTTTTCCGGAATGGCAAGTAGCATCTGGTATAGATCAAATTGTTAAACACAACGGTTAAAGCTTGCACGATTAATGTATCAAGTATTTTCAATATAAATTTTTAAAGTTTGCCAATTTCATTTTTGTGTATTAAAATGTTTTCTGAATTGGGGGTCAAAATAAAATAGGAATACACTATGCCGGAATATCAAACAGTTGATCAAGACAAAATTCTGGAATTCGTAAAATCTTATTTAGATATAATAAGCACTAATGTCATAGAGATTTCCCACAAAAGAAATACACTGAAATCCAGAGTCAAACAGTTATCCCTCAATTATAAAATCCCAAAAGACTTTGCCAACTATATTTCATTGTTTCTGATGGTAACCAAGTTTATATATGTGGAAAATAAAATCTGGAAGGTCAACGGTTCATTAATAGAAAAACTTGAACGTCCCGGACTTCTTTCCAA